>CAZZZQ010000074.1:0-10318 GCA_964658405.1 uncultured Sphingomonas sp. | reverse complement strand
CCCCCCCCCCCCCCCTGAGACTAGCTGGGCTGAGGTTTGGTATGCAAGCGCGAGGTCTTCCTTCAGGAAGCCGTAGAGCTGGGCACGGGCCTCTTCGTCTCGCGCCCGGAGGATGGCACTGGGATGAATCGTTGCCATCACGTGGTCGGCGTAGCGTGTCTTCAGGAGCTTGCCGCGATCGCGCATGAGGGCAAACGTTCCGCCTAGGAGGGACTTCGAGGCGGAGGCTCCGAGGCACAGGATCACCTTCGGGCGAGCGGCGTCGATCTCGGCCTCGAGCCACGGGCGGCAGGCGGTGATTTCAGACATGCGCGGATTCTGGTGCAGCCGCAGCTTCCCGCGCTGGACGAACTTGAAGTGCTTCACGGCGTTGGTGACGTAGACCTGGTCGGGATCGATCCGAAGCTCTTCGCAGGCCTTGCGGAGCAGCTTGCCGGCGGGGCCGACGAAGGGCAGGCCCTGCTGATCCTCCTGGTCGCCGGGCTGCTCGCCGACGAACATGAGGCGGGCGTCCTTCGGGCCATTTCCCGGGACAACCTGGGTCGCATGCTTGTAGAGCTCGCAGCCTTTGCAGGAGGGAAGCGCTTCGCGGATTGAGCTGATGGTGTGCAGCTCGGGTACGAAGGGAAGTGCCGTCGGCTGCTGCTCCTGCGCTGCGACCATGGAGGCGACTCGATTCTGGGCTTTGGTGATGAGGTTTGGGAGCAGCGAGACCTCCGGGAGGTTCTTCCAGTAGCGGACTGGCATCTCGCTGCGCATCGTCTCGGGGTTGAGGCGAGCGGGGTTGAAGATGCTGGCGTAGTAGGTCCGCCAGAGCGTCTCAAGCTCATCCTCTGCGGGTGCGGATTCGCGGGGAAGGCCGGGCGAGAAGGTCAGCTGCTTCTTGACCGGATCCCACGAGACCGAGGCGTCGGGGGTGAGGATGCTCCAGCGCAGGACGGCGAAGCGCTCGGCGAAGAACGGCGCGGCGAGCGGAAGGATGCGGTGATCCGGCTGGTACCAGGCGATGAAGTGCTCGCAGTTCTCAGTGACCTGGTGGGTGACGGCGTCGATCTCGGGCCAGCACTCGGGGATCTCCGTCTTCGTCACGCCGAAGGGTGTCGGGGTGGCGAGGACGAGATGGTGCTCCTCAGAGAGCTCACGGCTGCCGTCGGCGACGAGGACCGGCTCGTCGAGGACGGTGGGGCGGCCCTCGGTGTAGGTTGGCTCGCCCGGCTCCAACACCTTGCGGAAGCGGACGAAGGCGTGCATCTTGTGGAGGTCGCGGCGAACCTGGCCCTCCAGCCGAAGAAGCTGGTCGACGTCGGGGTCGACCTCGACGCGGAGCAGATCGCGCGTGGTCTGCAGGCGATAGAGGAGGCGGTAGAGCAGGTTCCAACGCTGCGGATCGCGATGGGCCGCGGCATACTTTGCCGCCTCGAGGAAGGCGCGGGGCGCGTGCGGGTTGGTGAGCGGCGGATCGGACGGGAGCTCGTCCGAGCTAAGGGCGAGAGCCAGCGTCGTCGGGACGCTGGCGTCCTGGAGGTCGATCTCATCCGGCCGGTAGCCGAGTCGAAGGGCCTCGCGGGCGGCGTCGCGCCAGGCGAGGAAGTCGGGTTCGATCAGGAGCTGTTTCATCTGGCTGTGTACACAGTTCCTAGGATGTTTAAAGCGTTCGATCGGGGTGCTAGATCTGGGAGCAGGCGAGTGGGCTGAGGATGAGGTTTGTGATGTTACTTACAATTTCCTCGTAGTGATAACGAGGGGAGGTCGAAAGCTTCTTCCACTCCGGATCGTTTTTGAAGGCGTCCCAGTGCAGGTCCAGCGCAGCGAGGTCCGGGAAGGTGAGCATGTAGGTGAGCCTGGGCAGTCGCGGCCCGATCAGGACGTCGCCATAGAAGACCTGGCCAAAGCCGGCGCGCTGGAAGATCTCGAACTCACCCTTGTTGAACATCTCGACCTTGCGGACGTGATCGCGATTGCTGGGGCTCTCATAGGTCCGCATCTGGAAGATCCGCTTGCCGTGCGGAGGCGGGGTCAGCTTCGGCCAGCCTTCAAAGGCGGCCATCAGGGTGCTTTCGTAGCGCAGGAAGGCGGGGGCGATGGCCGGTGCATTCCAGAATGGATCGGCTGCCTTGAGGAAGGCTTCGTCGGTGCCCAGGTGAAGGTCGAGCATGGCCAGGGCCTCTGCGGATTTGCCCGGGATGAGCACGTAGATCGTCGGGGTCTCTGGGCCGATGTCGACCCGGAAGGCTCCTATGGGGCTCATTCCCATGCGATTCGCAGCGGGGATCAGGGCCTCGCTGAGGAAGGCTTCGAGCAGGGCCATCTGCGGTCCGGTCTGGAGCTTGTAGGCGCGAAGCTGGTAGAACTCCCGCGACGCCGGGGCGGCGGCCTGGGCGGGGGACTGGCCGGAGAGGGCGAGGGCGGATGCGGCGGCGGATGCGTTCAGGAACTGACGTCTGTGCAAGGAGTCCTCCGGGACACGATCTTGAAATCGATCCATACTAAACCGCTCCCGTCAGGGCACTGATGGGTGCGAAGAGGTCGAGTTGGGCGGCCTCCCTGACCGGGGCCACAAGTGCCTTCGATGGAAGGTGATCAGTGGTGAGGAGGTACGGCATGGCGCTTTTGATGCGGACGTTTAGCTTTTTCAGATCTGCGAGGCCGAAGCGGTGGTACTTGCGGATCGAGAGGATGCGTTCGACACTTCGATAGCCGATTCCCGGAACGCGCAGGAGCTGCTCGCGAGGTGCGGCGTTGACGTCGATGGGGAAGTACTGCGGATGGAGCCTGGCCCATGCGGTCTTCGGGTCTTCCGTCAGAGAGAGGTCCGGCTGTTCCGTAGAGGTCAGCTCGGAGGCCTCGTAGCCATAGAAGCGCATCAGCCAGTCCGACTGGTACAGGCGATGCTCGCGCATCAGGGGAGCGGCCTTCAGGGGGAGGCGGGCGTCCGCCTCCGGGTAGGGGCTGAAGCCGGTGTAGTAGATGCGCCGCAGTTTGTACTCTTTGTAGAGGTGCGTTGCCGTCGTCAGGATCTGCCGATCATTCGCAGGCGTCGCTCCTACGACCATCTGGGTCGACTGCCCGGCGGCGGCGAACTTCGGAGCGAGGGAGGACTTTCGGCGATCTTCGTCGGCCTCCTCCTTGCGGGTAAAGATCTGGCCCATGGTCGACTCGATCACCGCAGACTTCTTCTCGGGTGCGAGCTGGACCAGATCCTGCTGGGTCGGAAGCTCGATGTTCGCGCTGAGGCGGTCAGCCCAGAGGCCTGCCGCCTCGATCAGCCGCTCATTCGCTCCGGGGATCGCCTTCAGGTGAATGTAGCCGCCGAACTTGTGCTCGGTTCGGAGGGTCTTCGCAACCTGGATCAGCTGCTCCATGGTGTAGTCGGGCGACTGCACGATCCCGGAGGAGAGGAAGAGCCCCTCTATATAGTTGCGCTTGTAGAAGTCGAGGGTCAGGTCGACGACCTCCTTCGGCGTGAAGCGCGCGCGCTGGATATCGCTCGAGACGCGATTGACGCAGAAGACGCAGTCGTAGGTGCAGACGTTCGTCAGCAGGATCTTGAGGAGCGAGACGCAGCGCCCATCGGGCGTGTAGCTGTGGCAGATGCCCATGCCGCTCGAGTGGCCGACTCCCTCGCCGTTGCCGGCACGCTTTGCGCCGGACGACGCGCAGGAGGCGTCGTACTTGGCGGCATCGGCGAGAATCGCGAGTTTTTGCTGGGTGTCCACAGCGCTGGATGCCTCCGGGTCAGTATAGCGAATAAATAGCGAAACAGGGAGAAGATCTCTTCGAGCTGCGGCAAGTGCCGCCGACCCTCTCCGTCGCATCGATTATTGCTTGTCCACATCCAATCAGCATGATCTCTTCGTCCTCGAAGCTTCGGTTATCCGTCCTCGACCAGTCGCCCGTTTCGACCGGAAGCACACCGGCTGACGCGCTTCAGCGCTCCATCGACCTGGCACGGCATGTCGATGCGCTCGGCTATAACCGCTTCTGGATGTCTGAACATCATGCGATGGAGACGCTGGCCTGCTCCGTGCCCGAGATCATGCTGGCGCGGATCGGGGCGGAGACGAAGCGCATCCGCATCGGTTCAGGCGGAATCATGCTGCCGCACTACACCCCGCTGAAGGTGGCGGAGACCTTTCAGACGCTGCACGCGCTCTACCCTGACCGCATCGATCTCGGGATTGGCCGCGCGCCCGGCGGTGGCCCGGTCGAGTCGATGGCCCTGAAGCGTGATCGTAAGGCACCGATGCTGGACGACTTTCCCGACCAGGTCAGCGAGCTGCTCGCCTTCCTGAAGCATGACTTCCCGGCGAATCACCCCTTTTCGCGCATCCTCGTCTCGCCGAAGATGCCGGGCGGACCGGATGTGTGGATGCTCGGCTCCAGTATGTGGAGCTCTGCGGCAGCTGCTGAGTTTGGGCTACCGTACGCCTTCGCGCACTTCTTCAGCCCGGTGAATACACGCGCGGCCATTGAGGCCTATCAGCGAAGCTTCGTAGCCGGTGACGGGCGTACGGCGCCTGAAGCGATGGCAGCGGTCGGGGTCATCTGCGCAGAGACGCAGGAGGAGGCGGAGTTCCTCGCATCCAGCGTTCGCCTGCTGCAGCTTCGCATCCGGCAGGGGGATCGGCGGCCTGTCGCGTCGCCGGACGAGGCGCTGCGTGAGTTGAAGCTCTTTGGAATGGGAAGTTTTGCCCAGTCACAGACAATGGAAGAGGGGGAGTTCCCGCGCTACTTCGTTGGTACGCCTGACCGCGTGAAGTCCGATCTGCTGCACATGAGCGGCGCCCTGGGGATCGGCGAGCTGGTCGTCAATACGATCGTGTGGGATCATGCAGCGCGGCTGCGGAGTTACGACTTGCTTGCGCAGGCGTTCAGCAATGAGACGGCGGCTGCAGAGATACAGGAGACCGTCCTAGCTCGATGACCGGTCGCCTCGGGCTGATGAAGTCATCGCTTGAGGTGGAAGCTGAACGGCTGGCAGGGAGAGCAGCCGAAGGACGACTGGTAGCTCTCCCTGCGCGCATAGGATCTAGTGGCTGGCTGCCTCGGGTGGCATCAGGCGAATGTCTTCGACGTTGCGGTAGCGCTCGGCGTAGTCCATGCCGTAGCCGATGACGAAGGCGTTTGGGATCTTGAAGGCGACGTAGTCCGCTTCGATCGGGACCAGGCGGCGCTCGGGCTTGTCGAGGCAGGTGGCGATCTTCAGCGATGCCGGCTTGTGCTGCAGCATCAGGCCGCGGAGGTAGCTGAGGGTCAGGCCCGTGTCCAGTATGTCTTCGACGAGGATCACGTGCTTGCCCTCGATCGGGTTGTCGATATCTTTGATCAGCTTGACGGCGCCGGAGGAGACGCGGGCGCGGCCGTAGCTTGAGACAGCGACGAAGTCGAAGGTCGCATCGACCGTGATCGAACGGGCGAGGTCGGCGAGGAAGATCGCTGCGCCTTTGAGCACGCCGATCAGAACGATGGACTGGCCTGCGTAGTCCTTCGAGATCGTCTCTCCGATCGCGGAGACGCGTTCGGCGATCTGGGTTTTTGAGTAAAGGACTTCCATGTCGGAGACGGGAGGGAACTGTATTGCGCTCGAAGCCATTCCTCTACGGTAAACCGAATAGCCTCGCGAGGAAAGGCGGTCGCAGACACTCGCTATACTTGCAGAGAGGCATATGTACCCCTATATCAATCTCGGCCCCATCCACCTGGGCACCTTTGGTCTTCTTTTGTGGCTTGCAGCGGTTGCTGCCACGGTCGTTCTGCATAAGAACTTTGTTCGTCATGGCATCGATGCAGACGCGCTGAACGTCGTCGCGCTGGTCGTGGTCGCCGGAGTCCTCGGCGCAAAGGCGTGGCACGAGCTTCAGAGCATCACCGAGCTGCGGATGGCGATGCACCAGATTCTCGCTCCGGGCTGGAATCATCCGCTCGATATTGCTGTGAGCTTTCTGCACTGGTTCCAGGCTGGCTTCGCGTGGTTTGGCGGCATGCTGGCCGGAATCGCCATGCTGATGTACCAGGGGCGGGTTGCGAAGGTCGGCCCGGTGCGGATGCTGGACCTCGCCTCCCCCGCGGCTGCGGTAGGGTACGGCGTTGGCCGAATCGGCTGCCTGACCAGTGGCGATGGCGACTACGGCATCCCGACGACGCTGCCGTGGGGTGTCCACATGAAGCCGGATGCGCTGGTGCCGACGCATGCACTGGTGCAGCCGACTCCGGTGTACGAGTTCATCTTTTCGCTGGCCCTGGCGGCGGTGCTTTGGAGCCTCGGCAGGAAGCGGCGCTCGACCGGCTGGCTGACGGGGTTCTATCTCGTGCTTAGCGGGATCGGACGATTTCTGGTTGAGTTTGTGCGCATCAATCCGCGAATCTACTGGGGCATGAGCAATGCACAGGTGGCGGCGGCTGCATCGATCGTCGTTGGGCTGATCGTGATGCTGGTGGCACGGGGTCCGGTGCCGGCTGCGGCAGCCGAGGAGCACGTCTCCGTCGCGTCGTAGCCTAGTTTGTCTTCGGCGGGGATCGGTAAACCGGACGGTGCAGATCCGGTGTCGGAGCTGACGCCGGTGGGCCTGTCTTGCCGGCGAAGGTTGCAGACAGGGCAAGCACGTCGCTCTGAATATCTTCGAAGGGCGGTTCGCCATTCGGATACATCTTCAGCAGGCCGCGTGTGCTGACATCTGGATAGCTGACCAGCGCAAACGGGCGGACGTGCGCGGCAGACTGGTGCGGAAACTCCATCGCGAAGGTCGCGGCGTCTGATGGGTTCGATTCGACATCGATGGACGGTGTGAAGCCACGTGGATGGCTCGAGAGAAACATAAACCGGTAGCGCGTTACGGCTGCGGGATCGGTCGAGGGGAACTCGAGTACCTCGATGTGGGGGCCGCTGTTTCGTCGATCTTCCACGATGTAGCCCTGCTCGAAGGAGAGCGTCCGGTCGCCTTCGAGCGCGAGCGTTCGGACAACCGCGCGCTCCCGGTTGAACTGCGTCCACTGGCCCAGATCGGCGTAGGTGCGAACGATTCCAAGGTGGATGATGCCGGTAAACTCCGTCGGAATCTGGAGGCATCGCTGGTAGAGCTGAAGCGCCTCCTCTGGCTTTCCGGCGACACGAGCGACATCGGCAGTGATGATCATGACGCGCAGGTCGTCCGGGTAGCTGGCGAGATTGCCGTGGAGCGCGGTGAGCGCAGCGGCGAACTCATCCTGACGGATGAGCTTGAGCGCGGGAGCCAGCGCAGCCTCACGACGGGCGACGTAGGCGCGTACGGCGGTCGGATCCTGAAGGTCCGGAAGAGGAACGATCGCAGGCTGCTGGGCGATGCAGAGGGGTGCAAGAATCCAGGCGAGCATGAGGCGATGCACTCTCATGCCGGCAAGCTTAACACAGGCCGTGCCTCTTAAATGCGCTTCAGGTAGGCCTTCGCCTCTTCCAGTTCGGGGAAGAGGCGCTCCTCCGCCTGGAACTCCTTTGAGTGGACGCAGCGGCGACCGGCCTTCACGCGGACGGGGTGCTTCAGGTGCAGCATCTCGTGATAGAGCAGGTACTCGATGGCGCAGCGCGGCGTGTCCGGGCGATCGAAGACGCGGCTGACGACGATGGTATTGTGCGCGGCATCGTAGTGGCCGAGCATGCGACGTGCGACGTGCGCGCTCCAGGTCAGGGTCGGGCGGCCGAGCAGGCCATCGAAGAAGCGGAGGTTCAGCGTCTCAAAGACCTCGTCGAGATCGTACCGATGGCCGCGGGGAGACGACAGGCGCTTGCGTCCGCGGGTCTGGCGGATGTGCTCGGCCTGCTTCGAGACGGCCTCGGATGAGGTGTAGCGCCGGTAGCGGTCGGCGTGTGCGGGGGCGATGGGCTTCTTGTAGAGCTTGGCCAGCAGGATGTGCGCGATGGCATGGTGGACGGACTCCGGCGCGGCCTCGAGCAGGTCGGAGAGCCGAACGTGCAGCTGGCCCTCGCGCAGCCGGATCGTGGTGTTCAGCGAGGTGAAGCGGCGGAAGCGGATGTCGAGCGGGGGGATCGGTGCGCGGGGGCGCAGCTCGCGGTACTCCTCTTCGAAGACGACAACCAGGTGCGCCGCGGAGGCGGGCTTGGGAGCGCGGGGGAGGCGTGGCTTCGGGGGCTGGCGAACGGGAGGGGGCGGTGGGGCGATGGCGATCGGCTCCGGCGCGAAGAGATGCATGATCAGCCGCAGCGACGACGCTCCCATGTTCTTCAGCTTAGCCAGGTTCGAGCTCCCATCCCGTTCTGGCTTATTTTAGAAGACCGCCCTGTGGACGAAAGTATTCAGCGGGGTACGCCGAGCTCGCCCTTGCCCTCTTTCGGTGGAGGATGGGTGGTGAACCAGTTTTTCTGCTCTTCGATGAGTCGTGTGGACTCCTCGCGCAGGTCGCGAACCGCCTCGAGCGAGAGCTTGCGGGAGACGTTGTAGGCGTCGTTGTCGGCAGGGGTTTTGATCGCCGTGGCCCAGCGCTCAGTCGCTTCCAGCAGCTTTGGGAGCGACTTGCGCATGTCTCGATGCGCCGGCCCGTAGTCGTCGAGGTTGTCGTTGAGCTCGTCGGCGATGCTGGTGAACTGCTCCATCAGTTCGTGCAGATCCTGCTCGCGGCCGGGCTTTCTGGGCCCCTTTGCGAGGGTGGCAAGGCTTTTAGTGCGCTCGTCGAGGAGCTTGATGAAGACGAAGACACGGTCGTTGGCGACGTAGGCTGACTCACGCAACTGCTCGACCTCGGCGTCGGTCAGGGCGGAGCTCTCACGTTGTGCGTGGATCGGGGCGACACTGACGAGCAGCCCAAAGACTATGGCGCATCGCAGGATCGTGGCGACCATCTTCCTAGTGGACGAAGACCTGGTTGAGCAGCTCGTCTTCAACCCTGGTGAGCTGCTTGAGGGTAGCCTGCATCGACTCCCGATCCTCGAAGGCTGCATTGCGGACGTACTCATCCAGCCGCCTCGTCGTGTGGTGCATCAGCATCTGCGCGTTCATCAGGCGCTTGGTGTCGTTGGCCAGGCCAAGGTGAATCAGCATGGCGTAGTGTTCGACGCGCTTCAGGGTCGCCTGAGCGGAATCTGTCTCGCCGGCGAGCATCTGGCGGCCGGCGATCTCCGTCATGGTGTGGACCAGCTCGGTGTAGAGGAAGCACTGCTCGCGCGGCTTTGCCTGGAGCGCGCGGGCCTCCATCTGGGCGAGCGTTCCCGCGTCGGGAAGCGCCTCATCGACGGTCGCGGCGTGGCAGGGGAGGACGGGAAGGATAAAGAGGGTGGCGGCGAAGAGGACAAAACAACGAGGAAGACGGCCCATAACGCACCTCGGAGGAGCGCTTGCTACTTCATATGCTCGAGAGCAATGAGGCGGTGATTGGCCTCCCACTCCTGATCGGGAAACTTCCCAGCCGCTGCGGCCAGGAACTGTTTATAGAGGTCGGACGCTTGTTTCGAGTGGTGCAATGAGTCGTTTGCAGTTGCTGAAAGAAAGAGTGATGCGGGTGACTGTGGAAGGACGGTAGCACGTACAGAGAGCGCTTGCAACACCAATTGCGGATTATTGTTGTGGGACGCAGCGAAGGCGAGATTCTGGGCTGCATAGCCGAGATCTGCGGAGTCTGTGAAGGCCTTGGGGTCGGAGATCGCCTTCGTCAGTGTCGCCTGGGCTTCCGGGTAGTTGTGGAGTGCCAGCAGGACCTCGCCGCGATCGGCCAGCAGGGAAGAGTCGTTCGGAGCCTGCTTTAGAAGAACGGCGTAGAGGGCGTCTGCCTTCTCCGGCTGCTTGTTCTGGCTGTAGAGATGCGCGAGCAGTCGCGACAGATTGCTGTCCACGGGGGAGGCGGCGTGGAGCTTTTCGATCAGTGCGATCGCCTCGGTCGTCTTGTCCTCGGCGGCGTAGGCGGCGGCCAGCTGGCTCGAGAAGGTGAGGTCGTCAGGGTGCTTCGCCAGTGCCGCGGTCAGCAGCGTCTCTGCCTCCGGCGCGCGCTTCTGGCTGAGCAGGAGATGGGCGAGCGCTGCCGTGATCGTTGGGTCGTCCGCGTGTGTCGTCAGGATTCGCCGGTAGGTCGCCTCGGCGGTCGGGAGGTCCTTCGCAGCTTCGGCGAGCTCGCCGGCGAGCAGGGCATCGTCGACGCTCTCGGGCGAAAGCTTCAGCGCTTCGAGCAGGTCAGCGCTGGCTGCGGACGGGTCGCTCGCCTGGTCGAGCCGTGCGAGGGCGCGATAGGCTCGCGCCTTCAGCGCATTCTCCGGCGTCGTCAGGGTGACGGCCCTCGCTAGTTCAACGTGCGCGGCGTGGGGCTTTCCGGTGCGCGCGAGCAGGAGCCCGAGGGCAAG
>CAZZZQ010000073.1:0-10319 GCA_964658405.1 uncultured Sphingomonas sp. | reverse complement strand
CGTGTTGCCATAGCCCTCGCTGACGCCGGCTGCGGTTGCCGCCGGCCAGACGCGCTCCGCCCCGCCGCTCTCGGAGATCATCTGGTGGAAGAGCGGCTGCGCTGCCGGGATTCCCATGAGCAGGTCGACCAGCTTCGCCCCGGCGGACTCGCCGCCAATCGTCACCCGCGCCGGATCGCCGCCAAAGGAGGCGATATTTGCCTGCACCCACTTCAGCGCATGGATCAGGTCGCCAAGCGCATTGTTCGCTGTCCCGGCATACTCGTGCCCCAGCAGCGGGCCGAGATCGAGGAAGCCGAAGACGCCCAGCCGGTAGCCGACCGTGACGCAGATGATCCCCTCGCGGGCAAAGCCAGTGCCGTCGTACACCGGCTCGAAGGAGTGGCCCCCCGTAAAGCCGCCGCCATGAATCCAGACGAAGACCGGCAGCTGTTTTGCAGTTTCAGGCGCCCAGATGTTGAGGTAGAGGCAGTCCTCGCTGTGCTTCACCCCGGCTTCACCGGTCTGCACGGGCGAGGCGGAAAAGCTGGTCGAATCGCGTTCGCCGGACCACGGCTTGACCGGAAGCGAAGGGCGAAACCGGAGCGGACCAACCGGAGGCTGGGCAAACGGAACACCGCGAAAGATGTTGATCCCGGAGCCCTTCTCGCCACGGAGCGCCCCGCTAGGCGTCCGGACCGTCACCGAAGCTGGAGAAGCCTGGCCAGAGAGAAAGGGTGCGCGCGCGGCAACGGAGGCAAGCGCTGCGTTCGTCAGGAAGGTTCTGCGGGAGAGCATGGAGAGAGTCATCGTCCCCTCTTTTGTACGCTCTGGACGAGGATTTTGTCAGGGCCCGCAGCGTTACGATCGGGGAGGAATGGCGGAAGAGGAGGGATTCGAACCCCCGATACCCTTCCGGGTACGCCAGTTTTCAAGACTGGAGCCATCAACCACTCGGCCACTCTTCCTGACTAAAGTTTAGTACGCCACGGCAGGGAGCGCAAAAAGAAGTGGTATCTCAGCGGCGCAGAGCCTGCCAGCGCTTGCGCAGGAAGCGGTTCCAGTACATCACCAGTCCGGTCACGCTCAGGATCGGGAGCGAAAGGCCAAGCAGCGCCCAGATGATCTTGAAGGGTAGACCCCACAGCGTTCCGAAGTGCAGCGGATGCATCCCCCAGATAAACCAATCCCCGAGGGTGTGATTCTGCCCATAGTGCCAGACCGAAAGCATCCTCCCGGTCGCCGGGTCGAAGGTGAGAATGTCGCGGTGGGAGAAGTCGCCGGGCGCGCGGAGGTCCATGTCGACGTGGATCAGCCCGCCCTTTTGTGTCGGCAGGCCCATCTCGCTTAGAAATCCCGTTGGAGCCTCTGCCTGCGCGGCTCTGAGGATGACGGAGAGGTCCGCCGTGCCGCCCGCGCCCGAAGCTGGCAGTGCCACGGGCGGCCGTATTCCCTGCAGGGGAGAGAGTAAATTGACAGCCCGTTGGACCGGTTTATACCAGGCAAAATAAACGCCTGAGATCGCCCACCAGACCACGATGAACAGCGTCCAGAAGCCGATCGCATTGTGCAGGTCGAAGTTGATCCGCCGCCAGTTGTGCCGGAAGTTGACGCGCAGCCCCCGGGCCCACGTCCGAACGCCGGGCCACCAGAGCACCAGTCCCGTTGCGGTCAGCACCAGCAGGACAACCGCTCCAACGCCGTTCACCTGCATGCCCGACGGTCCGAGCAGCAGGTAGAGGTGGAGATCGTGCACCCAGTTGATCCAGGATCGCGAGGCTACGGGGAGGATCGCCACGGTCTTCGCATCGAGGGTCAGCAGGCTCTGCCGCCTGTCGCTGTCGACGATTCGGATGCGGTAGAAGGGCATCGCAGGCGTAGGCGCGGCAAGGTAGCTGGCCTTCGCCTGCGGGTGGGCGGCAGCGACCGCGGCAAGTGCAGCGGGAACTCCGGCGACATGCCCCGGCTCAAAGGACGAGGCGAGCGGTGGGAGGGCAAGGCGCGTGAACTCCTCTTCGAAGACCAGAACCGACCCGCTCGCACCGATCACCGCAATATAAAGCGAAAGCAGGACGCCCATCCAGAGATGAACCTGGAAGAACGCCCTGCGAAGGCCGATACGGCGGGGATGGTGAATGAGGTGGTTGCGAAGGCTCATGGTTGGTCTAGAAGCGGTACTTTGCGCTCCCGATGACATTGCGAGCATAGCCGTAGTAGCAGTAGCTTAGCCCGGAGCAGGTGGCGACGTAGCGGCGATCCGTGATGTTGCTCGCGTTGACGCTGAAGAGCGTATGGCGATAGCCGAAGCGGAGCGATGCATCGTACAGCGTGTAGTTCGGGACGAAGAACGAGTTGGCGCTGTCTGCCGCGTTGGTTCCGACGAAACGCACGCCAAAGTTTCCACCGAGCCCGGCAAACCGGCCGCCCGGAACCGTGTAGTCAGCGATTCCCGAGGTCTGGTTGCGCGGGGTCTGCGGAAGCCACTTGCCGACGTTCGCCGGCGTGATGTCCTTCGTCGTATCGGTCGCGGTCAGGGTGTAGCTGGCATGCAGATTAAGACCGCGCGCCACATTGGCCAGACCTTCAAGCTCCACGCCGCGCGAACGAACCTCACCGCTCTGCAGATTGTTGAATGCGGCATCGGGAACGATCACGTTGGTCTGGGTCAGGTTGAAGACCGAGGCCGTGATGAAGCTGGTCCAGGTCCGCGGCTGAATCTTGACGCCGCCTTCGATCTGCCGTCCGTCGGAGGGCTTCGCCGCCGTGAAGACGGTCGGATTCGCCGGGTTATAGATCGGCGTAGCAGGGTTCGGGAGGAAGCTAGTGGAGTAGGCGAAGTACGGCGCGATCCCGTAGTCGGTCAGGTAGGTGACGCCTGCGCGACCGGTAAAGCGTTCGTCCAGATGATGGCTGCTATTGCTCGCGGTCAGGAAGTCCGCAAGGTCGTTGATGGCGAAGTCCTGCCGTCCGCCCAGCGTAAAGACGAGATGCCGCTTGTACTTGATCTGATCCTGCCCGTACAGGCCGTGCTGTTGGAGCAGGCTGTCCTGCGAGATATACGGGACGAGCGTAGGGATCGTCGTAACGCCATAGACCGGAGCGTAGATATCGATCGGGGCGACCGACTCAAAGGCCTGCTGGCTGCGGATATCCACATGCGCGTAGTCGTAGCCGAAGAGCACCGTATGCTCCCAGTTCTTCGTCGCGAAGCGGCGCAGGGCACGGGTATCGACCGTGTTGATGCTGTTCCAGCGCGGAAGCGCGTAGGCATAACGATTGACGAGCCGATTGCTCCCCGTGACGAAGCCGCCGCCATAGACGGTCGTTCCCTGGAAGTTGATGTACTGGTAGCGGTAGTTCGAGTGAACGTTCCAGCCATCCTCAAAGAGGTGATCGGCCGTGTAGGCTACCGAATCCTGGTCGCGCTTGACCTTCTCGAAGCCCGGCTCGCCGACAAAGGTGCTGACCGGAATGATTCCGTTGGGATTGTTGTTATAGAGCGTCCCGGAGGCAGGAAGGAACTGGCTCCAGCGAGTCCCGTCGTGCTGGTAATCGGCAAGCACGGTGATGTTGGTCCGGTCGCTGGGGTGCCACGTGAGCGATGGCGCGATCAGGCGGCGATTGTCCGGGGTGAAGTTGGTTTGGGTGCCGGAGTCGCGGACAAGGCCGAGCAGGCGGTAGCGCCAAACCTGATTCTTGTCGACAGGCCCACCGAGGTCGGCCTGGAACTGGCGGCGGTTGTAGCTGCCGAAGAGCACGCCGAACTCGCGATATGCCTCGGACGGTGGCCGCTTGGTCACCTGGTTGATCAGGCCGCCGGGGGGGACCTCGCCGTAGAGGATCGAGCTCGGTCCTTTGAGGACCTCAACGCTCTCGAGCTCGAACGGGTCAAGCTTGCCGGAGAGCGAGTTGAAGCGCATGCCGTCGCGAAAGATGCCGAAGGTCTCGGCGGAGAAGCCGCGAATCTTCAGCCAGTCAAAGCGAAGCTCGACGCCGAACTCATCCGCCTGCACACCAGGCGTGTAGCGAAGCGCCTCGTTGACGGTGGTGACCCCGCGGGCCTCCATCTCGCGTGAGTTGACGATCGAGATCGACTGGGGAACCTCAAGCAGGAGCGCACCGGTCTTTGAGCCGGCGTTTGAGGCAAAGGGCACGAAGCCGGAGTCAGCAGTGACGTTCACAACGTCAGTTGCGGAGCCGGTTGCGAGCGTGACGTCGATGTCCTTTGCCGCGGAGGAGAGCTGAACACTGCGGACGGAGTCGCTGAAGCCGGGAGCAAGAACGGTGAGGCGCCATGTTCCGGGGAAGGCACGGAGCTTTGCGGCCCCCTCGGCGTCGGTCTGGGTGTTATAGACCAGCTCGCCACAGCGGAGCTCAATGGCTGCACGCTGGATGACGGCCGAGCTGAGGTCCTTGACCGAGACAAATACCGATACCTGCTGGGCAGTTTTATCGATGGAGCAGGGAGCTTCCGGAGCTGCTGCGCGCGCGGAGACTGCGGTCGAGGCAAGGAGGACAAGGGAGGCGAGGGAACGCTTCCACGAAGAGTTGCACATACGGGAACTACCTTTCGGACGAGAGGGGGCATGACCATGGGGGCATGGCTGTGTCTCTCTCGTTTGTGCGCAGTATTGCCGATCTGCCTGACAGGCCGCTTCGCCAAAAGACTGTCGATCAGGGATTTAGAACGGCTGGCAGAATCAAGACTAATTGAGTCCGATATCTATCGCAAGCGCAAAGATGCGCTTCATACAGTTGGATCAAAGCCGGGGAAGCTTAGCTGACCGCGTTTCGCAGGTACTTCGCCTTGGCATGGTAGAGCTGTTCAAGTTGATCGTCACGCAGGGCCTGCGCGGATCCGAGTTGATGTGCAACCAGGTGAATATGAGCAAGATGCTCGACGGTCTCCATCTTCAGGAATGCATCGAGCAGCGTCTGGCTATAGGCGACCGCACCGTGGTTCGACATCAGGATGGCATCGTGCTGAGAGATCAGCGGTACGAGACTTGCCGCTACCTCACCCGTACCCGTCGTGGCGTAACAGGCCAGCGGAACGATCCCCAGGGTCATGACGGCCTCCTGGCACAGCATCTCGTCGAGCGCTCTGCCGGAGCATGCAAAGCCCGTGGCGATCGGAGGATGCGAGTGGATGACCGCCTGGATGTCGGCACGCTGATGGTAGATCGCGAGATGCATGCTGAGCTCGCTGGTGACCCTTCGGGAGCCGGCAAGCTGCCTGCCTTCGAGGTCGACGATCACCATGTCGGCGCTGCGAAGAAGGCACTTGCTGACCCCGGTCGGAGTCACCAGGAGGCGATCGTCATCCAGCCGGACAGAGAGATTGCCCGAGGTTCCGGGCATAAATCCGAGCCGGGAGAGCCATTTGCTGAACCGGACCAGATCTCGCCGTAGTTCGACTTCGGACTGACACTCGATGTCTACCAATGTTCCGCTCCTCTCCAGTGCACCCAGCATATGCCACGATTCGTGTCCGTTCACAGTATCTTGAACGGGGCCAGCTCCGCTTGCACCGTTGGCTTTGGAGAAAGACTACTTTGAAATCTCCTCCAGCGCCTGCCAATCCGATCGGAGGCCATAAAGAGATGGCCCGCAGTAAGAGGCCCGAGTACTTTGTGGTGACCAACGGCGGCCAATCCCATTGAGGCAATGCATCCACATTGCTCGCAATCCGGCTCTCCTCCAAACTGGCAGGGCGTAATCTTTGTCGTCAGATCAGCAGAGATGGTCTCGGTCGTCCGGGCAAAGATGCAGTCCTCCGGGCTCTTCGGCGGCGACGCGATCTCGTCGATCACGGCATCCGGCATGTCCAGCACAGGATACTTGCGACGTAGAAGGCGCAGCTCGGCGATGACGGTGGCCCGCTGCGCCTGGGTCAGGATCTCCGGGTCCGTCGCGCCCATCTGTGGCGTGAAGATGCTGAACCACACCTTGGCGATCTCCGGCCGCGCACTCCAGAAGGCAAGAAACTCATCCAGATAGCCCGGCCGCTCCACGATCTGCGAGGTGATCGTGCAATGGATCGTCACCTTCGAACCCGCGATATTTTTGAGGATCCGCTCATAGGTTGCCGGCTTTCGGCGCTCGTCATGCTCGGGCTGCAGGCCGTCGATCGAGACGACGACGTTCAGCCGCTTGTAGTCCTTCCACTCCGGCGGAATAACGCGGAAGGCGCTGGTGACGACCTGGGTGTGTACACCGCGGGCTTCGATCTGCGGCAGCAACTGCTCCAGCTCGCGATACCGGACCATCGGATCGCCACCGACCAGCGAGACGTGGAGCGGCTTATGTTCATCGATGACATCAAGAACACGCTTGACCAGCTCATCACCTTTGAAGTCAGACAGCTGGCGAAGCATAGTCGTTCCACCAAGGTGTGCGGCGTCGAAGGCATAGCAGCCCGGGCATCGGAGAGGGCACTCCTTGGTGATCTCGATGGAAAGGGAGGGAGCGCGGCCGGCGAGGATATTCGCCCAAGCGTGGAGGACTTCTGATTTCTGCATGATTTCTCCGGATCAGACCGTACGCAGGGAGTGATCTGTTAAACAAGGAAGCTCAAATGGCTCGGGCGTACTGGCCATTCCTTATGATCCCGGGAAAATAATCAGATCTGAAGCGGAAGGCTGTAGGCGGCGGTGGGCGGACTGCTGCGTGCGCTTCCCGGGGGAGTCATCGTGTAGCCAGAAAAGCCAGGACGCATCATCCCTCGAGAACTTCGACAGACCGTTGCGAGCAGCTCACAGAGCCCCAGCAGGAAATCGATTCCGCGTCTCCGGTGCTGAGACAGGACAAGAACAAGGCAAAGAATGATGGCCACCGCGAGCAGGCCGAACTCAAGATCCTGGCCGCTCAGCAGAAAGTTATCGAAGGTCAAAGAGCACTCTGACCATGGCATAAGGAGCAGGAGCACCGCCGTCATCGCGACGAGCATTCGCCCCACCGCCAAAGCGGCATTGGACGTACCCTGTGCCTGAATTTGCCCCATGCGTTGAGTACGCTTCAACATCCCTCTCAATCTCGTAACAGTCTACGCCTGAACCTGATCTTTGCGCATCCACACGAGAGGGGGAGCCCTGTGCCGCCCCACATCTCCATAGCGCGAAGTCGTGACTTGACTGCCCCCTTCTCCAGGGGGAATCGAGACCGCGGACGGCGGATCAATCTGCAGAGCGCTCAAATCTCCCCGAGGCACCCGAGACCTCCTGCCGCAGGGTCGACAAATCCTTCAAGCCCTGAACGGCAGAACGCACCGATGCAATCGGTTACTCCACCTTTAGAGGGAGGAGATATCGTTTACCTGAAAAATAAAGGATTTTAGGTCTATTTTGAGGTAAGTCGGGCTTCATCTTTTTCTTGACATCTATCTCCTGACTTAGGTTTACTCGCCCACGGTCACAACCATGATGCTTGTCCCGTTCTATATCTGCTAACCCTCCAAGGCTGAAGCTATGCCTCCTTATGAAGGAACTCATGCTGTCTGACTTCATAGGGCCATCTTGAGGGAGCTGAATAATCGGGATTCATTGACCAGCTTCATGCCGCGGACGAAGTTCAGCCGGCTGAGGCAGTACAAACGCACGACCTAATGAACTATTGAGGATACTCATGAACAATCAGAGCAAGCATCCGTTCAGCACTGGCCAGTGCCCGACACCTCGATCCCCTAAGAAACTTCTCCTCTTCCTCCTCTCTCTCCTCCTCGTCTCATGCACTCCACTCTTCGCTCAACTTACAACGGCAGATATTGTAGGAACGACCACCGACTCCACCGGAGCAGTCATTCCGAATGCGACGGTCGTCCTGACAAATCTCGCAACGCATGATCAGCGCAATGCGGTTACGAATGCCTCTGGCGACTTCTCCTTCACGCTTCTGCCTTCGGGTCATTACTCGATCACAGTGAAGGCCCCGGGCTTCAAAGTTTCATCCACTCAGAATCTGGCCGTCGAAGCAGGCGACCGGGCTCGCGCTGATGCGCACATGGAACTCGGTTCAGAGTCCCAGACCGTCGAGGTCCAGGCCCAGACTCCCCTGCTCCAGGCCGATAACGCAACCGTCAGTTCGACGGTGACTGCGAAGGCAGTACAGGATCTTCCGCTGAACGGCCGTAACTTTGTGCAGCTCGTGCAACTGGTTCCCGGTGCGAACGAGGGCCCGGGTAACGGACTGACGAGCGGCGGTCGACCGGACGATCGTCGTTCCACCAGCGGCTTCTCGGTCAACGGCCAGGATGACACGTTGAATAACTACGTCATCGATGGAATCGACAACAACGAGCGCATCATTGGAACCATCGGCGTCAAGCCTTCGGTTGAAGGGATCCAGGAGATCTCCGTCCAGACGAACAGCTACGCACCGGAGGCCGGGCGCACCGCGGGCGGTGTCGTAAACATCGTCACCAAGTCGGGAACGAACAACTTCCACGGCTCCGTCTATGAGTACTTCCGCAACGACATCTTCGATACGCGGAATGTCTTCTCGGTCGCTGGAACCGTCCCAAAGGCTGAGCTTCGGCAGAACCAGTATGGTGCGAGCATCGGCGGCCCGATCTTCAAGAACAAGACCTTCTTCTATGGTGACTACGAAGGTCTTCGCCTGGTCTCGGGTGGCACGACCTACACCAGCACCGTTCCCACGGTCGCTCAGTACAACAACATCCATAGCCTCAACGGAGGCACCCCGCAGGCGCTCGTCAACCAGGGCAACGGCACCGCTGGACTTGCAGTCGATCCGATCGCGCTGAACTACCTGAGCCTCTTTCCGCTTCCGAACACAGGTGGACCGGCGGCGATTAATAATAACTACGTCATCAATCCAAGTAAGACCCAGAACAGCAATATCTTCGATGTTCGAATCGACCACTCCTTCAACTCGAATAATCTCTTCTTTGCACGCTACACCTATAACAAGGTAGATACCGTCAACCCGCCAGCCCTTCCCGCAGCGGCAAATGGCCTCATTGCAGGTGGTGGACGGTATAACTTCGCAGGACCTGCGACCGACACAGCGCAGCAATACTCCTTCAACTACACGCATATCTTCACGCCGGCGCTTCTGGTCGACCTGAAAGCCGCCTTTACCCGGATCAATAATCTGTCCTTGCCGCTCAACTATGGGACGAACGCTGATACGACAGTCGGCTTCGGTCCAAACATGAACTTCAACCAGACCTCTTCGTATCTAACTCCAATCGGAATTAATAACTTCCCGGACCTTGGTGACGGTGCCTACGTTCCACTGCAGGATATCGATAATAACTTTCAGTACCTGGGAACCGTCAGCTACACGGTCGGCAACCATAACCTGAAGTTCGGGGCGAGCCTGATCCGTCGCCAGGCGAGAAACCTCCAGAGCTCGTTCGCAGCAGGCCAGTACAGCTTCGGCCTCTCGACCGATACCGTTGCTGGAAATACGGCGCAGACCCAGACCAACAACCTGGCGTCTACGCTCGTTGGTGCATTCACTACATCCAGCCGAAACTACGATCTTGCGACCCCCGACTATCGCACGTGGGAGCCCAGCGGATTCTTTCAGGACAACTGGAAGGTGACCCCAAATCTGACCCTGGTCTACGGTGCCCGGTACGACGTCTTTACACCGTTCACCGAGGCTCACGGAAACATCTCGAACTTCGACTACTACCAGGCTTTGGGCTCCAGCACGGCCACGGTCGCTTCGGCGTTGAAGGTGCCCGGGGTCAACGGCGTGTCGTCTACAGCCGGCATCAAGACGGTCTACTCCAACTTCGCCCCCAGGCTCGGCTTCTCGGCGACGATCATGCCGGGCACCGTTCTGCGCGGTGGCTATGGCCTGAGCTTCTTTCCGGGGAACTACACCTCCAACGCTAATCTGAAGAATGCACCGTTTGTCTCGGTGTACTCGCCAAACTGCTCCTCGACGCTCGCCTACAACATCCAGATCGCCCAGGGTGCGTCGCCCACTGCCATCAACCCGGTCTGCAACGCCGCAGCCGGACAGCCGACGACCTTCGCCCAGGGTCTACCGCTCCCCGCGGCCCAGACGATCAACAGCCAGTCGCTGTCGTTTACCGCGGAGAGCCCAAACCTGAAGCCGGCACTGATGCAGCAGTTCAACCTGCAGATCGAGCGCCAGTTCGGAGCCAATGTCCTGACCATCGGCTACGTCGGAAACATCGGGCAGCATCTTCCGGAGACCATCAACGACATCAACGTCCCGAAGCCGAACAACGTCGGAACGCCCCGGCCTCTGAGCACGATCCTCCCCAACCTGTCGAGCGTCAGCTATCTGCAGAGTGAGGGTGAGTCGAACTACAGCGGCCTGCAGACCTCCTTCCAGCGCCG
>CAZZZQ010000072.1:0-10378 GCA_964658405.1 uncultured Sphingomonas sp. | reverse complement strand
CCGGCTGGCCGGCGAGTCTGGCGTCACCTGTGCGACGATCGCGCCCGCAGCCTCCTGCAGATGGAAGAAGCTCGCGTTCGCAGGCGTCACATCGTTCATCGCGATGCCGACGTAGCCATGGTGCACCGTCCCGCTCTTGATCAGCTGCGCGGTCACATTCTGCGCGATCTGCGCCGGAATCGCGAAGCCCACGCCGGCAAACGATCCCGAGTTGGTGATGATGGAGTTCGGGATGCCGATCAGCGCGCCATGCGCATCAACCAGCGCACCGCCCGAGTTGCCGGGGTTGATCGCAGCGTCGATCTGGATAAACCCGCCCGGCTTGCGTGCATCATCCGTGTACGGGTTCTGGCGGTTGATCGCGCTGACGATTCCGCGCGTCACCGAATCCTGAAAGTAGCCGAACGGGCTGCCAAACGCCAGCACCGACTGCCCCGGATGCAGCTTCGTCGAATCGCCCCATGAGAGGCTCGGGAGGTCCTTCGCGTCGACCTTGATGACTGCAAGATCAGTAAGCTTATCGACGCCGATCAGCCGCGCCGTCAGGATCCGGCGATCCTGCAGGGTGACCCGCATCTGCACCGCACCGTCGACGACGTGGTTGTTCGTTACGATGTAGCCGTCCGGCGAGATGATGACGCCGCTTCCGATCCCATGCTCCAGCTGCGGCGCCTGCCGCTGCTGCTGCTGCGGCATCTGGCCACCGAAGAACTGGGCAAAGCCCGGCGGCAGACCCTGCATCTGGCCCTGCTGCTGACCACCACCATCACCTTCATCGTTGGCTGCATGCTCTGCCGACGCATGCGAGGTCACAGCGATGTTGACGACCGCCGGCGAGACGCGCGACGCGATCGCCTCCACCGCATTGTCGATCGAGATCAGCGACGACACACTCTGGTCATCGAGCGGCGAGGCCGAGTTCGCAGCCGCGTGAACACCGTTGTGGTTGAAGGCAACGGACGCAGCGAGCACCGTCGCGAGGACAGCACCGGTGGGAACAGCGAAGCGCTTTGCGTTTACGACTAATTGATTAGTTGATCGAGACATGATAACTCCGGGTTGAGGGGTTTGAGCGGCTTTTACAGCTGGATGATGAGCCAGCCGCCCGCAGTAGGCACGGCTGCATAACGAGGACCAGAGATGGTCTGGATCGCCACAGGCGCGACATCCTGTGATTGCGAGTCGGCCGACCAGGAGCTCAGCTGGAACCAGCCAATCTCCTTCGCAGCATTTGGCGCCTTGAGTGTGCGCGGCCGTGCGGCAACGCGCTCCATCGCAGCAGGAACTACCGGCCGGTGCTTTCGCGTCGCCGATGGCCGGACGGCTGGGATGCTCCTACGAACCGGCATCGACTCGTTCAGCAGCATCATGTGCGGCTGCTGACTTGTCTTGAAGACGACATCCTGGGCATGAACCGATCGGTCGCTGCTCATCACCGGGAGGGGCGCGACCTGCGCCGCTACCGTCTGCGGCACACCAGTGAAGGAAACCAGCTGCGGGCAGTGAGCAAAGCCGGCAACGCCGCCGATCATCCCCAGCGCAACCGCACCCGTCAGGATCCGCGAGCCGAGCGGCGACAGCGATGCCTCGCGGCGCAGAATCCGGTGAACCCGTCGGGAGAGCTCAGACTCTCGCGCCGTCGACCCCAGGGCCCCAAGCGCAAGCGAGATCGAGCGGCGATTCAGACCGCGCTCCGCAAGATTCGTCAGGCAGGTCGCATAGGCGCGCGGAGCCTTCGTCCTGCGCAGCACACCGTCATCGCAGGCAAGCTCCCGCTCGAAGCAGAGCCGCCGCTCGACCCACAGCAGGATCGGGTTCAGCGGGAAGATCACGAGGCTGAGCTTCTGCAGCAGGTTCAGCCAGTCATCGCCGCGGCGCAGGTGCTCGACCTCGTGCAGGATGATCTGCTCCAGCTCCGCGGCGCTGAGCTGTGCGAACAGCCAGCCCGGAACCAGGATCCGCGGCGCAAAGAAGCCGACCACGCTAGGCCGATCAACCGCGTCCGATACGCAGAGCCGTACGTCACGGCCCCCGCAGTGCAACAGGTGTTCGGTCGAGGCTTCAATCTCGACCGGCGAGGCTCCGCGCCGAACCGACCAGAGCCGTACCGCGTGCATCGCAAGTTGCGCCCCTCTATATACAGAGGCGGCGATCCAGAGCACGACGATCGCCAGGCTCCAGCGCACGTCCACCCGCACCACAGAGCCAACTCCCGTTCCCGAACTGTGGCCGAAAAACTCGCCTTCGATCAACGGAAGCAGGGCCACAACGGCCAGGACCACCGTCCAGATTGCAAAACGAAGCGACGCCGTCGTCCGCGGAACCAGCCGCAGGCAGATCCAGACGGCGGCCGCCAGAACAAGTCCCTGCCAGATTCCTGCTACCAGCGAGACGCCCGCAAACTGTGCCAGATGTTCGAGTCCCTGCATGTCTAGACCCCCTCCGGCACGTCGTCCGCTGCGTTCGCGATGGCTTCCTTCAACCGCGCCAGCTCTTCCCGGGTCATCTCTCCGTCACCGAGGAGTGAGAGCAGCAGCCGCTCGCGCGAGTTCCCGAAGAACCGCTGCAGCATGTGGCTGATCTCGGACCGGCTCGCCTCGTGTTCGGCGACGCAGGGGCTGTAGAGATACGCCCGCCCCTCCTGCCGATGGTTGACGTAGCCCTTCTGCTCGAGAATTCGAATCGTCGTCAACACCGAGTTGTACGCGAGGGGCGCCGTCTCGGGCATCGCCGCGACCAGGTCGCCGACGGCCGATTCGCCGCGCCGCCAGAGAATCTTCATGAGTCTCAGCTCGGCTTCGGTCAACGTGATGGATCTCTTGGGAGGCATATCGTCTCAGTCCGTCTCCCTTCTGACGAGGCAACTAATCCTTTAGTTAGCAACCGGAACGACTTTTTCCAGGACGATCGCGGTCGAAGGGTGTTGCAGGCGATAGACTTCCTGTACAGACCTCACATCGCTGGACCTTTTTCGGGTTCAGTCAACACCGCCGGACCACGACGTCACCCGTGGTTTACCCACAGGCTATTGGTTCCATAGCTCTTATCTGCGAGCAGGGCGAGCGATCAGCGCTATTCTGCAACTTTAAAGACGATCTCATTCGTCCATACAGTGTCGAAGAAGAATCATGGACAGCCAGGCCGCGCCGGGAGCCACGCCTCCCGAGCCTGACGAGGGAAAAACATTGCCAGTCGAACCGAACGAGCATCAGCCCATTGGGCCCGACCATCAACTGCCGGCACCGCCGCCTGCCGCTCCAGTCAAGCACCGCAGCAAGACCGTCCGCGTCCTGGTCTGGATTCTCCTGCTGCTGATCTTTGCCGGGGCCTTCTTCTACATCCTTCATCGCAAGGATGACACGAAGGCTGCCGCTCCAAAGCGCGGCGCCGGTGGCCCCGTCACCCTGACGACTGCCACCGCCCAGCGCGGAAACATCGGCGTCTATATCGACGCGATCGGAACCGTGACTCCCGTCTACACCTCGTCCATCACGGCGCAGGTCAGCGGCGTCATCAACTCCGTGCACTACAAGGAAGGTCAGATGGTCCATAAGGGCGACCCCCTGATCGACATCGACTCGCGCATCTACCGCGCCACCCTTCTGCAGGCCCAGGGAATTCTCGACCGCGACCAGAACATCCTCGCCCAGGCGCAGATGGACGTGGAGCGTTACCGTGCCGCATGGGCGCGCAACGCGATCCCGAAGCAGACCCTACACGACCAGGGCACCGTCCAGTTCGACCAGATCCAGGTGGACTACTGCCATATCGTCGCCCCCATCACCGGCCGTGTCGGTCTTCGGCTGGTTGATCCCGGCAACGTTGTCACGGCGAACGGTACCACCGTCCTAGCCGTCATCACGCAGATCCAGCCCATCACCGTCATCTTCACCATCCCCGAGGACAGCCTTGGCCAGGTCACACCGGAGCTCCGCAAGCATCAGAGCCTGGAGGTAGACGCCTACGATCGCTCTGCTTTGAAGCAGATCGCGACCGGCAGCCTGCTCACGCTCGACAATCAGATTGACACCACGACGGGCACCGTCAAGGCGCGCGCCTCCTACACCAACAAGGACCTCAACCTCTATCCGAACGAGTTTGTGAACACGCGGCTCCTCGTGAGAACGCTTCAGAACGCCACGTTGATCCCATCCTCCGCCATCCAGCACAACGGCCAGGCCGCCTTCGTCTATGTGCTGCAGGACAATACGGCGCACATGAAGAGCGTCAAGACCGGCGTCGTGGACGGCATGACTACGCAGGTCGACGGCATTAACCCCGGCGACGTCCTCGCCAACAGCAGCTTCGAGAAGCTGCAGGATAAGGCGAAGGTCAACGTCTCCAGCCATCCCATCCCGGCATCCAGTGGGAGTGAAGCTCCTTGAGCCCTTCGCGTCCGTTTATCCTGCGTCCGGTAGCGACCTCGCTGCTGATGGCAGCCATCCTTCTCGTTGGAATCGTCGGGTACACGCAGCTTCCTGTCTCGGCGCTCCCCGAGGTCGACTACCCCACCATCCAGGTCCTGACCTTCTATCCCGGCGCAAGCCCGGACGTGATGGCAACGACGGTCACAGCTCCGCTCGAGCGCCAGTTCGGCCAGTTGCAGGGCCTCAGCCAGATGACCTCCAGCAGCTCCGGCGGCAACTCGGTCGTCGTCCTCCAGTTCAACCTCGCGCTGAACATCGACGTCGCCGAGGAGGAGGTCCAGTCTGCGATCAATGCCTCGCAGAGCTTTCTGCCTGCGAACCTGCCGGCACCGCCGATCTACAGCAAGACCAACCCTGCCGACGCGCCCGTCCTGACGCTTGCGATCACGTCGAATGTGATCCCACTCTCACAGGTGGAAGACCTCGTCGACACGCGGCTCGCGCCCAAGATCTCGCAGCTTACCGGCGTCGGCCTCGTCAGCATCAGCGGTGGTCAGAAGCCAGCCGTGCGGATCCAGGCGAATCCTGCCGCGCTCGCCTCCTTCGGGGTCAACCTCGAAGACCTCCGCACCGCCGTCACCAGCTCCAGCGTCAACGCCGCGAAGGGCAACTTCGACGGCCCGCACCAGGACTACCAGATCGACGCGAACGACCAGCTCGTCACCAGCAAGGACTACAGGCAGGTGGTGGTCGCCTACCGAAACGGCGCACCGATCATGCTGACGGACGTCGCCCACATCCTGGACGACGTCGAAAACTCGAACCAGGCCGCCTGGATGAACCAGACGCCGGCGATCATCCTGAACGTCCAGCGCCAGCCCGGCGGCAACACCATCAATGTCGTCAAGAGCATCAAGAAGCTGCTGCCCCAGCTCGAAGCCAACCTCCCCAAGGGGATCCAGGTCACCACCCTGACCGACCTGACGACGCCCATCCAGGCCTCCGTCTCGGACGTCGAGTTCGAGCTGATGCTGACCATCGGCCTCGTCGTTATGGTCATCTTCCTCTTCCTGAGGAACCTCTACGCCACCATCATCCCCAGCGTCGCCGTCCCGCTCTCGCTCGTCGGAACCTTCGCGGCGATGTACGCGCTGGGCTACAGTCTGGATAACCTCTCCCTGATGGCCCTGACCATCTCGACCGGCTTCGTCGTCGACGACGCCATCGTCATGGTCGAGAACATCTCGCGCTACCTCGAAGAGGGCTATCCGCCGATGGAGGCCGCCCTCAAGGGCGCCGAACAGATCGGCTTTACCATCCTCTCGCTCACCATCTCGCTGATCGCCGTACTGATCCCGCTGCTCTTCATGGGCGATGTCGTCGGCCGGCTCTTCCGCGAGTTCGCCGTGACCCTCGCGGTCACGATCATCGTCTCGGCAGTCGTCTCGCTGACGCTGACCCCGATGATGGCTTCGCGCATTCTGAAGCACAACCCCACCGCCCAGCAGGGTCGTTTCTACCTCGCCTCCGAGCGCGTCTTCGAAAACATGATCGCGTTCTACGGCCGCACCCTGAAGGTCGTGCTCCGCTACCAGACCATCACCTTGCTGGTCGCGCTCGCCACGCTCCTGCTCACGGTCTACCTCTACATCATCATTCCAAAGGGCTTCTTCCCGGTGCAGGATACGGGCGTGATCCAGGGAATTACGCAGGCCTCGCAGACCATCGGCTCGAAGGGCATGTCCGCGAAACAGCAGGAGCTTGCGCGCGTCATCCTGCAGGACCCCGCCGTCGAAAGCCTATCCTCCTTCATCGGTGCGGACGGCACCAACACCACGATGAACAGCGGCAGAATGTCCATCAACCTCAAGCCGCTCGAGCAGCGTGACCTGAGCGCCTCGGACGTCATCCGCCGCCTGCAGAAGAATCTCGTCAACGTGCAGGGGATCCAGATCTTCATGCAGCCGGTGCAGAATATCACCGTCGATGACCGCGTCAGCCGCACGCAGTACCAGTACACCCTCGAGGATCCCGACCAAAACGAGCTGAACGACTGGACCGGCCGCTTCGTGACCAAGCTGAAGCAGCTTCCCGAACTGGAAGACGTCGCGACTGATCAGCAGAATGGCGGCCTCGCCGTCTCGCTCATCATCGACCGCGCTACCGCGTCCCGGCTCGGCGTCGCCCCGACCACCATCGACAACACGCTCTACGACGCCTTTGGCCAGCGCCAGGTCAACACGATGTACACCCAGCTCAACCAGTATCACGTGATCCTGGAGGCGGAGCCGCAGTTCCAGCTGGACCCCGACAAACTCAACCATATCTATATACAGTCGAACGCAGCCTCCGGGACCTCGGGCGCGGCGGCCTCCTCCTCGTCCGGCAAAGGCTCGACCTCGGCCGGGTCAAATGCCCTGACCAGTGCGGCCGTCTACACACCATCCTCGAGCGTCTTCACGCCGCCCGCCAACGCGCTTGCACGGAGCTCCACGAGCAGTGGCGGCTCGACCTCCGCCGGAACCACCAGTTCCAGCATCAGCACACGCGTCCCGCTCAGCGCCTTCTCGCACTTCGAGATGACGACCGAGCCGCTCACCATCACCCATCAAGGCCAGTTCCCCGCCATCACCGTCTCCTTCAACCTTGCACCCGGCGCCTCGCTCGGTGAAGCGATCGACACCATCACCAAGGTTCAGAAGGACATGAACATGCCTGCCAGCGTGCAGGCAGACTTTGAAGGCACGGCAGCCTCCTTCCGCAACTCACTCTCGAATGAGCCGTTGCTGATCCTGGCCGCACTTGTCACCGTCTACATCGTCCTCGGCGTGCTTTACGAGAGCTTCATCCACCCGATCACCATTCTTTCGACGCTCCCCTCGGCCGGCGTCGGAGCCTTCCTCTCGCTGATCATCTTCCACCAGGACCTCAGCGTCGTGGCCATCATCGGCATCGTGCTGCTCATCGGTATCGTTAAAAAGAACGGCATCATGATGGTGGACTTCGCCCTCGAAGCGGAGCGAAACCATGGGAAGACCTCAACCGAAGCCATCTACGAGGCCTGCCTGCTGCGCTTCCGCCCCATCATGATGACCACGATGGCGGCCCTGCTCGGCGGCCTGCCCCTCGCCTTCGGCAGCGGCATCGGCTCGGAACTCCGCCGGCCCCTCGGTATCTCCATGGTCGGCGGCCTTCTGCTCAGCCAGGTCCTGACCCTTTACACAACGCCGGTCATCTATATCTTCTTTGACAACCTGGCTCAGCGCTTCTCGCGCAAGCCGGCTCACCCGAAGACCGGTAACGAGCCCGTGAACGCTCCGCCGGACTCCAACGCGGCGGCCCGCGCATGAACATCTCCGCACCCTTCATCCACCGGCCTGTCGCGACGACGCTGCTGACGGTGGCGATCGCGATCGCCGGAGCCATTGCCTTCCAGGTGCTTCCGGTCTCACCCCTGCCCCAGGTCGACTTTCCAACCATCTCGGTCAACGCCAGCCTTCCTGGAGCGAGCGCCGAGATCATGGCCTCCTCTGTCGCCACGCCGCTCGAGCGCCAGTTCGGCCACATCGCCGGCGTCACCGAGATGACCTCCGCGAGCAGCCTCGGGACCACCTCGGTCACGATCCAGTTCGACCTGAGCCGCAACATTGACGGCGCGGCCCGCGATGTGGAAGCCGGCATCAACTCCGCCCGCACCTACCTGCCGGCGAATCTTCCCGCCAACCCAACCTATCGCAAGGTCAACCCGGCCGATGCGCCGATCATGATTCTCGGCCTCACCTCGGACAAGTACGGCACCGACAAGCTCTACGACGAGGCCTCCACCGTCGTCCAGCAGAAGATCTCGCAGATCGAAGGTGTAGGCCAGGTCAACGCCGGCGGGGGTGCCCTGCCGTCAGTCCGCGTCGAGGTCAATCCGACCAAGCTGGCAAGCTTCGGGCTGGCCATGTCGAGCATCCAGTCCGTACTGAGCCTGCAGAACTCGCAGCTCGCCCGCGGCCAGATCACCGACGGAAATACCAGCGCGGATATCCTGGTCAACGGCCAGATCTCGCATGCCGTGGACTATAAACCGATCGTCATCGGATACAGCAACGGAGCAGCGGTGCGCCTGGAGGATGTCGCCGATGTCATCGACTCCACCCAGAACGTCCGGACCGCCGGCTATCTGAACGGCAAACGCGCCGTCACGCTGATCATCTTCCGCCAGCCCGGCGCCAATATTATCGACACCGTCGACCGTATCCGAGCGGCTTTGCCCTCGGTCGAGGCCTCGATTCCGAAGGGAATCGATACGACGATCGTGCTCGACCGGACGACGACCATCCGCGCCTCGGTGAATGACGTTGAACGCAGCCTGATCATCTCGATCGTGCTCGTCATCATCGTGGTCTTCGTCTTCCTGCGTAATGGTCGAGCCACGCTGATCCCGGCGGTCGCGGTTCCGGTCTCGCTCATCGGCACCTTTGCCGTGATGTACCTCTTCGGCTACAGCCTCGACAACCTGTCGCTGATGGCGCTAACCATCTCGACCGGTTTCGTCGTTGATGACGCGATCGTCGTCATGGAGAACATCGCCCGGCACCTCGAAGACGGCATGGAGCCCTTCGCCGCCGCGCTGCTCGGAGCGAAGGAGATCGGCTTCACCGTCGTCTCGATCAGCATCTCGCTCATCGCCGTCTTTATCCCGCTGCTGCTGATGGGCGGCATCGTCGGTCGCCTCTTCCGCGAGTTTGCCGTAACCCTGTCGACCGCCATTATGGTCTCGATGGTGATCTCGCTCACCACGACGCCGATGATGTGCGCCTACCTCCTGCGCAGCGAACATGGCCGGGAGCACGGCCGCTTCTACCTCGTCACCGAGCGATTCTTCGACTGGATCCTCTCGGTCTACCGTCGCAGCCTCCACTGGGTCCTTGACAACCCTGGACTGACGCTTACCGTTCTCGCGCTGACGATCGCCCTCAACGTTGTTATCATCGTCAAGATTCCAAAGGGCGTCTTCCCCCAGCAGGATACCGGCGCGCTTGGCGGCGGCATGCAGGGTCCGCAGGATGCGTCGTTTCCGGCGATGAACGACTCACTCCAGAAGATCGAAGCCGTCATCAACAAGGACCCGGCCGTCCAGAACGTCATGGGCTTTACCGGCGGCGGCGGTGCGACAAATACGGGCAACATCTTCGTCATCCTCAAGCCACTTAATGTTCGCAAGATCGGCGCTGCCGACATCATCAACCGCATCCGGCCGAAGCTGAACCGGATGCCCGTAGCCTCGACCTTTCTGCAGGCTAATCAAGACCTGCGCATCGGCGGCCGCGGCGGCAATGCGATGTACCAGTACACCATCCAGGGGCCCCCGGCTGCTGGCCGAGATGCGGAAGCTGCCCGGCCTGCAGGACGTCAACTCCGACCAGCAGAACGGCGGCCTTGATGAGCTGATCACCTTTGACCGCGTGACCGCCGCCAAGCTCGGGCAGACCGTCACCTCTCTCGACGCCGGTCTGTACAACGCCTTCGGCCAGTCGCAGGTCTCGCTGATCTACACCCAGCTGAACCAGTACTACGTCGTCCTCGAGGTTGCGCCGGAGTACTGGAAGACCCCCGCCGGACTGAAAGACCTCTACTTCCACTCGACCGGCGTCAGCAGTGCGACGCCGACGGGCAACACGCCGCTCTTCACCATGGCGACCGCCAGGGCGAGCACGACCCCGCTCGCGCTGAACCACACCGGCCTCTTCCCGTCCGTCACCGTGTCCTTCAACCTGGCGCCGGGTGTCTCACTCAGCGATGCAACGCTCGCAATCAACGAGATGCAGCAACGACTGGGAACTCCGCAGAGCGTCCGCGGCTTCTTCGCCGGAACCCTGCAGGCCTACCAGCAGTCCCTGAGCTCCGAGCCGGTCCTTGTGCTGACAGCGCTGCTCGCGGTCTACATTGTCCTCGGCATCCTCTACGAGAGCCTGGTCCACCCGCTGACCATTCTCTCGACCTTGCCCTCCGCCTCGGTCGGA
>CAZZZQ010000071.1:0-10439 GCA_964658405.1 uncultured Sphingomonas sp. | reverse complement strand
CCGCAGCGACCGTTTGCCGCAACACCGTTGCCGGCATGGGCCATGACGCGGTGGGGGAGGCGCGCAGGCGCCGTCTGGGCCGAGGCAAGGCTCGTTGTGCCGAGCAGGCCGGCTAAAGATAAAGCAACAGCGAAGGTCTTCATGGCGGTCTCCTTAGTCGACGACAAGTCGATCGTCGTCGGAACCGCCTAAGATCGACGATCTGCTCAAGCGGACTATGAAAGATTTGTTTAAGGCCGGCGCTGCCCGGGCGGCGGCGGGCGGGTGCCCCGGGCCAATGCGGCACGGTCCCCGCACATTGCCCACGCGCGTCGGCGTCGGTAGGTTCGGCCCATGCCGAATGCGCCGATGCACTCCCCACGACACAAAAATCATAAGCAAAAACAGCAACTTAGGTTTCTAACGTGACAGTCCTAAACACAGCCTATTGACCGGTCCTAAACCTCCTTGGTACGTCACCCGGTGTATCGAGTGGGGGGCAAGATGTCCAGACCAGCGAGTGAGGACTACTTACGCCCCATCGGCTGGGATGCGGCAAACAATCGCCCCTTCCTCACCCTTCGCCTCCAGTACACGTCGTGGCAGCAATTTATTGCGCTCGCGTTCTTCAACATAGAAGTGAAGAAGGACGTCAAGAAGAGCATGAAGACCAGCGACCGGTCAGTTGCGCGGAAGACTTCGCGCAATCGTGTGAAGCTGCATAAAGCAATAATACTGCTTGCTGCGGCGGAAAGAGACCGCAACAATCGCTGGGCCGTTCTAAAGACGGGAAATCTTATACCAGATAGATTCGACGAGACGACTGCTGACGGTGGTCGTATTCGCGCTCAGGGCAATGATGTACTTGTTGAAGAAGTCGACGGCAGCTTCCAGACGCTGAAAAACTCGAACATTGACCTCCTTGAGTGGACGGATTACGCCAAAACTCAGCCCGAATACAAGGACTACGCGGCGTTCATCAACGAAAATAGGACTGAGAGGAAGCCAACGCTCGACTTCAATAGCGCCATCATCGAGCAGTGCATCACCGGGAGGAAACAACCACATCGCGAAGCCAATCTCCTACGAAAGGCTGTTCGCGACTGGCGTGAGCTGCACGGTGGCAAGAGCTTCGCAACCGCCACGCGGAAGGACGCGCGGGATTTCATCGAGTTCCTGCGCACCGAGAAGCGCGACGAAGACGGCAAACTGATCCGGAGGAAGAACAAACCGGGGACAGTAGAGCGCGTCATCGCCGCGCTAAGGGTCGCGGTGAATCACGAGCTGCTTGAGAACAAGATCAGGACGAAATTCCGAGAAAATATCTTCACCGACCATAACATTCAGCTCGATGATGATGAAGACTATGACAACAAGCTTCCATTCGAGGAGCATCATATTGCCAAGCTAAAGGAGATTCGAAGCGAATTCACTGATGAGGAGTGGCTGATGCTCACCTTCCACAACTCGACCGGCGTTCGGCCGGAGGGTATTTGGTCGATCAGTGCCGAAGTTACGGAGGAGGAGAAGGACAAGCGCGGCCGTCTTCGTAAGACGCGCGGCTTTATTATTTCCAAGGATAAGGACAAGAAGAGTGGCAAGAGGTATGGACCGCGCGTCCTCCCGTTCCCACAAGCTCTTCTCGACGCGAAAAAGCTCGACGGTACTCCGCTTCTGCCAGAGAAGATCGATGGGCCATTGTTCTCAGACAGGCTGTTGGACACCTTCCTCTCGCGCATCAGGCGCAAGCTCAAGAAGTTCGACATCACACCCAAGGGGTCGAAGCTGCATCTCTACAGTGGTCGGCACCGTGCTGAGGCGAGGATGAAGGGGAAGGTGGACCCGGAGTATCGCGCGGCGATCTTGGGTCATAGCAGGAAGCTGGACACGACCCGTCGCCAGAAAACTACGGGGTGAACAACTACGGCCACACCTTCCGGCTATGGGACATGAAGACGAAGATCGACGTCATCGGCTTCTAGAGAGGGGTAGTTGACCTCGCTCTGTGGTCGACGCTTTCGCTTCGGTCGCCATGACGGAACGATCACACACACGGCTTGTTGACCAACTTATTACGGAGGAAAGACAATGCGACTTCGCTCAGTTGTCCTTGGAATCGGTGCCGCACTTCTGGCATCGGCGGCTCACGCTCAAGATGTGCCAGTGGTCATGAACCCCTTCCACTCGGACCAGGGCTTCATGTTTGACTGGATATTCTTCGCGATCATGATCCCGATCCCCGCTTGGCTCTACTGGGACATGGTCCACAACCGCTAGGCCGGGTACTGGCGGCGGACCCGTCCCAATGCGTTAGGGATAGCGCATTAAACCGCGCCCTCGCTCAGCGAGATTCGCCCACCATCATGCGCATGATATCAAGCACCAACTGTCTTTTCTTTCGGTCTTCGATCTTCTGAAATAGCGCAAGGAGATCAAGTCCTTCGTCGCGTATGAAGGCAAGGCGATCGCCTTCAGCGTTCCATGAAGGGTCGTCTTGTTCCGGCTGGTCGGATGGGCTCACTACCATAGCCATCTCCTAACGTCACAGGATTGCATTGCATACGAGGCACGGTAACATGCCGCGCCCGAGCGCCAATTCGACGAGAGGGAGACTATATGAAAGAACATAGCCTTTTCACTGCCGATCAACTTGCTGGCAGCTTTGCACTATCGGTTGCAACAATCAATGACTATGCACGTATGGGCCTACTCCACCCTATAACCACGAGTGAAGGCGTCTTTTTTGCATCGAAAGACTACACTCGTTTGCAGGTGATCGTGAAAGGCAGGCGCCTGGGCTTCACTCTTGGTGAAATAAAACTACTCATAGAAGGTGCGAAGCGCCCCTCAATGGGAGACGCCATTTGACTTGATTTGAGCGTCTGCAACGGCTTTAGCCAAATCTAGGATGAGCTTGCGCTTATCGCGGTCACGGATGCTACGAAATACCGCAAGAAGGTCCAGTCCTTCCTCGTGAAGAAATTGAAGATACTCGTCGTCCATATCTGGAAGAGGCTGCTGGTCGGTCATGTGCTTTCCCTATTTGAAGCGAAAGCACGAGAATCTTCCAGGCGACAGTCAGCTCTGAGCCTAGACGTCGATAGAGACTTAAGTGGCAAGATCACTTAGCGTTCCATTCGATCGCATTCAATCGTTCGCGTAAGCCTTCAGCGTCCCCCGGTCAGCGCCTCGATGGCGGCATTCTGAGCGCGCTCCTGGGCGTTCAGCCATGCGCTGAGATCGCTCGCCGACTTTTCGTTGCGCAGCAGCTTCTGGGGGATCGTCATGGCCTTGATCGCCTTCGCCGTGTCGCTGCGAACCCGATCGAGATCGGAAAACAGTTTCTCCTGGTTCTTGAGGGTCGCGGCGGCATCGTCCTGAACCTGCTTGATGACGGCAGTCTGCATCGCAGTCGTGACCTTCAGCGTGGCGATCTGCGCCTCATGCGCGACGATGCTCCGATGCTCGAAATACACTATTCCGCACAGCACCAGGATGATCGCGAGGATGATGCCGATGAGGCTCAGCTTCGCTTCGAGGCCTGCAAACATCAGTTGAACCACGACGAGATGGTGTGGCTGATCGGGTCGAAGAAGTGCACGAACAAGAAGCCGAAGCTCCCGGTGACGATCGTCGTCATGATGCCGATGATCGTGTTGCGGCGATCCTTCGCGTTTGCCGCCTTAGTCCGATCGTTCGAGAGCAACTTCTCCTCGACATCCTTCATGCGGTGTTCGCCGCTGTCGATGATGTTCCGCTCCAGTATCTTCAGCCGTTCGTCCTGCGCGGCGATCATCTCCAGCGCCTTGTCGATACTCTCGGCGCGGACTTTCAGAGCAGCAATGTCGGACGAATAACGCTCAGTCGACGAGTGGATACGCTCGCTCATGGCAGACATATCGGCGACTAGGCCAATCAAAGTCGACATAGGCTCGGGGACCGGCGTTCCAAATACGGAGTTGATAGAGTTTTTGTCGACCATAGACTATTTACGCCACCGTAAATATCTTGATGAGACACTTTCTGGTGGCGGTGGTGGTTACCGCCATTCTGCTTTTTGGTACCACGCCCACAGGCGACCTTGCGCCAAATCATCTTCATCATCTCGTTGCGGTCCCCGAGGTCCCGAGCTGGACGATGCTCGCAATCCCTACGAAGCCCACGATCGCGGCGAAACAGTTCTCGGCGCCGATCGTGAAACTCGCACCGCTCAGCACGACCACCACCTTCCACGGCTTCTTGTTGTCCGGGTCGAGCACAACCACCGGCGAGGAAGGTTCCGCGTCGAGCGTCACGAGTGAGGTCTCGATCACGTATTCATTCGGGAAGTGGAACCCGTACGTCTTCGCGGGCGCCACGGTGAGCGGCAACGAGAATTACGCACTGTCGCGCGAGGTCGGCGCCGGGCTGAAGTACGCGCTATCTGATCAGCTCAATGTCGGCGCGAAGGTCGGCATCTCGAACGGTATGAAGACGCCGCTCTTCCAGAAGCCCTCGATGAGCTACAAAGTGACACTGGACTATAAATTCTGATGCTGGCTCAACCGTAAATATGTGATGCAGAAATTCTTCAGACACCTATTCACTGGCAAGGACGGCCGCACATACGATATCGGCCGCGTGCTGCTATTCGAGATCGTGCAAGCGTTCATCTTGCTGACAATCTATGCGATGTACAAAGGTGGCACCTTCGATCCCCTCATCTTCGGGGGAGGCTTGGCCTCGATCATGGGCGCCTCGATGGCGGGACTTGCGATGAAAGGGAACGTCGAGCCGGAAGCGCTATCGATCACGACGGCATCCGGTGTGAAGTTCTCTCAATCGCGCGGCAAGACTTTGCCCGACGATGACGGCGATACAAGCGACGGCGATCCTAGCCCGTCGCCTGCTGCAAATTAGTCGGCGAGCGCAGCCTTCGCGCGGGCAACGTACAGCTCACGATCGGCGAGACCATTCCAGCCGCCATTGATCCTGTGACTGATAGACCGGACATCGTCACGGTCAGCGAAAGCATTGAGACCGTGGTCGTGCCAGAATTGGCAGGCGGTGAGCACCGCGACGTGTGGCTCTGCTGCGCTCTCCGGATGATCGACCAGATCGATGCCAAGCTTCTCACCGTAGACCTTGTAGTTCCAAGCTCCGGTGATCATCAGCAGCCCTCTGCCTTTGAATCGAACACCGTCGCCGGTGTGGACGTTTCCAAGATCACGTCGTCCCTCGTACTCTTCGCCTGAAGCGTATTCGACGAGGGTTCGGAAGCCTGCGCTCTCCTCAGCGCACTGGCCCAGGAAATGAGCGATCCTCAAGTGCGTGTTGATCTCGAACTTGACCAGCGCGTCGGGAAGGTACGTGACCAGCCCGGCGACGATCTGCGGATTGGCGTTGGGCGCGATGTGGTGGATGAGCTGAGGAGTGATCACCCACTATTTAGCGGCCTCGATCACCTTCAATCTTCGTCGTCGATCCCTTCGCCGCTCATGACGCGCGGGTCCTTGTCGTCCCACTGCACGAACTCCACAGCCCCGGCCCACTTTGCCCCCTGCCGATTTAGCGGGGGCTCAACGAGGTGGATGAGGATCGCTTCTAACTCGTCGAGTACGACCTCCTTGCCTACAGTCTGCTCATGGAAGTCTTCCAGCTCACCGTCCTCCAGGACGCCCTTCAAGCCGAACCAGGAGAAGTGCGTCCAGCGGTCGCGAAGTCGACCGAACCTGTGGCGACGAAGCCGTCCGAATAGCGAGGCCCGGTCGCCTCTGCCTGTCTGTCCGACATAGACAATTTTGCGGTCCCGGTCGAAAAGCGCGTAGATGCCGATCTGATGCCGAAAGTTGATCTTCTCTGCTTTCGTTCGGCGTCGTCGTCCGTTCAGCTCGATCCCGGCTGATCGTGGGCTCCAGTTGACGCCCTCACGATCCCAGAAGTCACCGTAGCACTTGATCGCGCCCATCCAACGCTCCCGCCGAGATAGTTTCCTCACACCGTATAGTGCAGGGGCTGCTGGCGAAAGCGCTACCGGGCTATGACCTTCAGCTACGCCAAACCGCCCCGTCTGAGTACACCGGCATTCCGACCGTGCCGCCGCCAGTCAGCGTGCCGCCATAGGTCGGGGACGTGAGGTCAGTAGCGAAGGCGACCGCACCAGCGCCGACGCTCGATGCAGACGGTAGGGTAGCGACCGTGTAGCTCGGCAGCTTCACGACGCCGGTCACGGTGAGATTGGTCGCCGACAGAGGCGAAGTCGGTGTCGAGCCGACACCCAGGTAGGTGAGGACGTCTGTTGCAGCGTTCGAACTTAGAATCTGCTTGGCGAGCGGGGTGGCTCCGGTGAGGCTGGCTGCCGTGATCTTCGACGGCGGGAAACTTGCAGGCATCCCTTATTTAGGAAAGCATATCCAGTGCAGAAGTGCGGTCTACTTTTTGAGAAAAGTCACGCTGCCATCTCTGACAAGAATCCTGAATTTTTGTTTCCCGGAGGGAGCGGCGTGCGTGTCTCCCGCCCTCATCACGGTGCCCGTGTATTCAATGATCCCATTCTTTAGAAAACGAACATTTCTCGCATCTTCGCCAATCGCATCCTTCGTTGTTCCTAACCATCCGAATTTGTCGCCGGGATGCGCTACCCAAACCTGTACGACCAGCGCACTGCCGCTACCTCCGGTGTCTTCATACAGAAACACTGCTGCAATCGTTCTGTCGTCGTCATCACTGGCGGGGAAGTGACCATACAATAGCTTCGCATCTAATACGCTATCTGCTTCCGGGCACTTTTTGTCCGGATCGCTTGGACATTCTATATCGAAGTGTTTCAAGGAGTCGCGTATCTCGTCGGCGGCAGGCCCCTTCAAGGAAGCTAGGTCTCCTGCGGCGGCAGGCGCCATGAAGATCGCCGACAAAACGACTACCAAGATTGCCCGCATCCGACTTCTCCGTTGGATAACGCGGGAGACTGGCGGATCGTTGAAATCCGGTCAATCGCCGCGTCCTCGGAGCGAAGTATTATGACGTGGGGATCGAGTAGCTAGCCCAGCTTGCATCGGCGTAGATGTCGACCGTCTGTCCCGCAGCAAGGGCATCTTTAAGCGCCCTGCCGCTGTAAATGATTGCCGACCGGAATGTCGCCGCTGCTTTCGCGAAGTTGACCATCCCAGGGGCATCCATCTTGATCTGCGCATTCGAGAGTGACAGCCAAACGAATGGCTGACTGGCGCTTCCCGACATCCATGAATAGTCGCCGGGCTGCGATCCCGAGACGATGGCCATGTAGGCGATCTGCGATGCGCCCAGAATGTTGGCGATCGACGCCGCATCCGTCTGATAGGCGACGCCGTTGTACGTGAAACCGCCGTACAGTCGCAGATCACGCTCGGCATCGATCATGCTGGAGGTTATGACCACGGGCGCGGTGTACGAGGTCCAGTCCAAGGCGGTAGTTGACCATTGGACCCCTCCAGCAAGGGCTTTGCTCCATTGAGCCTCTGTAATGGAGATCGCCGCAGAGGGGATTGCCGCATTGCGCGATCCATCGGCATTAGGCGGGTATAGATCGTCGTTGTAAAAGGCGACGGGAAGGTCGTTCGCGTCGAGAAGGGTGTAATAATTCATTGAAATCCTTAGTCGCCAATCGCCATAAAGTAGCAGGTTGCAGAAATGTTAGCATTACCCGAAGCGCCGAACACAGAGAATGTGACTGAGCTTGTCGTATTAGACATGACGTGCGCAGATGCACCACCGGCGAGCGCCGCTTGGATTGGCGTGATCGTGATGCTCCAGCAATTATTTGGGAACGCGATCGGGAAATTCTGCGTAGCAGACGCACTCGATGAGGACGTTCCAGAGAACCACTGCATGATCGTCCCGTCCGCAAACTTCTTGTAACCAGCCGAAGCAAGGCTGCTCGGCTCCTTGCTCGACAGGAACGCGTTGACGAAGGCAGTGCTGGCGGCATTGGTCGAGTTGTCGGTGGACGCCAACCTAGCATTCGGCACAATTCAGCAAAATGCAGACGACGCTATTCGCATGGGCGAGCTTGCGAAAGGTGAGCGGAATGGTGCCGCTAAGCTGACCGCAGATATCGTATTGGCAATTCGACATGACGACACCTCCAGCGTGAAGGAGTTGGCCGATCGCTACGGTATTACTGACGGACATGTCAGCAATATCAAGTATGGCCGCGTCTGGAAGCATGTCGGTGGTCCGATCCTCACCACGGGGGGAGGACATTCCCTGATGGCGAAGCTAACCGAGGATGACGTTCGCCAGATCAAAGGGAGACCCGGCGATCGATGTGTCGATCTCGCTGTCGAATTTGGCTGTTCCAGTGCAACGATCAGCGCCCTTCGTCGCGAGAAGAGCTGGCAGTGGGTCACGTGATAGGAACCTTGATCACCAGCAGCCTAAGGATGCTAGCTATCTTCAGATGCAAGCAACCTATCGATTGCGGTCCTGACCATCGACTCGATGCTCATTTCACGATCCACGGCGAGATGTTTGAGCCTCTTGTGAACAGCCGGATCGATCGGCACGAGTAGATGCTTCTTGCCGACCCGAGATGGGGCCACTTTGCGCGCTTCCGGACGTGTCACGGCGTCGATCTGCGGCGATATCCTTTCATCGAGCGCGTTCAGGTTAGCTGCTAGGCTTGATCGTTTCCTATTCATCCTTGGCCTCTTAAAATGCATTCATGCGACGATGCTAGCACACTAGCACTATAGAAATTCTAGCAAGCTATTTGCGCCCGCACCCATGTAAACAAGGATGCTATTTCACTAGCACTCTTACCGTGCGGTTCGTATTCCTGAGCGCCACACCCTGACACAAGCGCGTGGCTGTAGCTCGCCCTCTGGTGGATGACGAACGGCGAGACCTCCAGCCCGTGGATGTGCACCGCTTCGATCGCGTCAGCGACCACGTGGCGCGAACCGGGGCGAACAGCATTGAGGACAACGAACGCCTTCTTGCCCACGAGCTTTGCGATCTTCGCTGTCGCGCCGATCGCTCTGAGATCGAAGATGCCGGGGCGGCAAGGTATGAGGATGAGGTCAGCTTGTTCGGCAGCGGTGACCGCAGCATCGGCTGACCAAGGCGCGGTATCGATGATCACGAGCTGCGCGCCCGAGTGTCGTGCCACGGAAAGCGTTTTCACCAGTCTCGTTGCTTGGATCGAGGTCACCGTGGGTGTCTCATCCTGCCTGTTGTCAGCCCAGCCAGCGGCGCTAGCTTGCGGATCAAGGTCAAGGATCGCAGTAGTCATTCCTCGGCTCTCGGCCTCTACGGCTAGGTGAATGCTTGTCGTAGAGCGCCCCGCGCCGCCTTTTCCGCTGATGATAGCAATCGTCTTCATCTAAGGTTTCTCCATAAACTAAGTTGCTAGCATTCTAAGCAAGCGAGCATGCCTGCATGAAAGCATCCAAGCTTGCTGCTGCATCGGGGGACCTCGGATCGCGGGCAGGGCCATGGCTAGTCCTCCCGCTCGCAATGACGGTGATCCTCGTCGTTAGGCGGCTTCTCCCCGTCGAGCCCAACCGTCTCCTCGACATTCGCGTAGCTCGGGACCGCCCACCGCTGCTTCCGTCGTGGCTCACGTTGCGCTCGGGTCGCGACGGGATACCGTTTGGCCGCCAACTCCGAGTCGCGCGGCGCAAAGCCGAGCATCGCTGAGGCAGTCGAGCCGATGCTGCTGATGGCCGTCGTCACGATGGTGGCGTTCGGCATCGGCGTGAGCGGCACAAACCCCGGCTGTGGCTTCTCCAGCGTCTCCACGGGCTTCGAGGCTCTGGCGAAGAGACCAGCCAGCCCAGCAAGCGCGGCTTGCAGACGCCCGTCCTTGATCGTGTCGAGCTTCGGTGGTGGTGCGAACTTCGGCGGCTGCGGCTCCGGCTTGCCGACCATCGCCCTGATGGCCGCCTCCGACATCGAGCAGACACGAGGATCGTCGTCGTGCGGTAAGTCGCCTGTCTGTAAGGGAGATATCTTCTTTCTTTTAAGATAATACTTCAGACTCTTCTTAGGAGACAGAAGAAAGACCCTATTATAGATGGGCGACTTAGTCTTCTTACGAAGGTACGTGAAAATCTTCTGTAGGGCGGATCGAAGGGTCGCGCCGAAGACGTACGTGTAGCACTCGTACTCGACGCCTTCGCGCCTCCTGACGAGTGGCTTCGAGAACATCTCGATGAGGCCGAGCGACGACAGCCACTCGATCTGGGTGCGGATCATGCCGGTGCCCCAGCCCCAGCGATGCTTGAAGGCCTTGGAATACCTCGTGAGCTGGAATGGTCGCCCCCATAGGTTTGGGTGGCCGTAGAGCTTGATGATGTCGGCGATCATGAACCACCCTCGACGCTGAACGTCGGGGCGCTTGGAGCTTTTCTCGAACGCTTCCTCGATGACCTTCACGATGGATGGCCACAAGTTGATGCCAACTCGATCAGAAATTTCGGCACGGACCTCGTCGTAACGTA
>CAZZZQ010000070.1:0-10508 GCA_964658405.1 uncultured Sphingomonas sp. | reverse complement strand
AGCTGAAGTACGGCGCAGGAGGGGTCCAGCTCCTCCTGCGCTACACTCAGCCTCATCATGTCCAATCTCTGGCGCACCACACCGATCCTGGCGTCGACACTTCTTGCGCTGACCGCGATCTCCTCTGCCCAGCAGCCTGCACCCGCGATCGATCGCCAGCTTCCCGCGCTCCTCGAGACCTACAAGACTCTTCATCAGCATCCTGAGCTTTCGCACCACGAGACGTGGACGGCGAACTATCTCGCCACGTCACTCCGCGGTCTGGGCTTTACCGTGACCGAGCATATCGGCCGATATCGCAGCGGACTTCAGGCTGAGGGCGTCGTCGCGATCCTTGAGAACGGCCCGGGTCCGCGCCTGCTTATCCGGACGGAGCTCGACGCGTTGCCGGTTGCTGAAAAGACCGGGCTGGCCTACGCCAGCACTCTTTCAACGAAGGATGATGCCGGGCAGGCGGTCGGCGTGATGCACGCCTGCGGCCACGACATCCACATGACGACCATTCTCGGAACGGCCAAGGCGCTGGTCGAGCAGAGGGCCCATTGGCACGGCACGTTGATGATCGTAGGCCAGCCGGCGGAGGAGGTCGGCGACGATGGAGCCCGCGCAATGCTGGCGGACCACATCTACGATCGCTTCGGCAAGCCGGATTATGTGATCGCCGAACACGATGTGTCGGATATCGCCGCGGGGATGGTCGGGGTCGTCAGCGGACCGTTCAAGTCCAGCGCGACGGATATCGACGTCGTGATGCGTGGCGTGGGCGGCCACGGGGCCAAGCCGGAGCAGACCAAGGATCCGATCATCATGGCGGGGGAGTTTCTTGTGCTGGTGCAGACGATCGTCAGCCGCCAGACCGCGCCGCAGCAACCGGCAGTCATCACGGTCGGCCACATCACTGGCGGGACGAAGCGCAACATCATTCCCGAAGAGGTCAGGATGGAGATCTCCATGCGAAGCTTTGACGATACGCAGCGGCTCGCAATGATCGAGGAGGTAAAGCGCACGGCCAATGGGATTGCGATCGCGGACGGTGTCCCTGCCGACCGGATGCCGCTGGTCACCGTCCCCGAGTACATCCCGGTGACGCTGAATGATCCTGCGCTGGCGGACCGCTTCCGTATCGTCGCCCGCGCCGCGCTCGGACCTCAGAACCTGGTCGAGACCAAGGCCAGCATGGCGAGCGAGGACTTCGGAACGTGGGGGCTGCCGGATCACTCGATCCCGACCTTCTGCTTCTGGCTGGGCGCGTCCGATCCGGCAAAGGTGAAGGAGAGCGAGCGCACCGGCGTTCCGCTGCCTGCGACCCACTCTCCTCAGTTTGCGCCTGTCCCCGAGCCGACGATCCGGACGGGGGTGGTCGCCATGACGGCCTTCGCCATGGCGCTCCTCAACAAGTAAGAGCTACGCCCCAGGCAAGACGCGGAAGGGACCAGTCTCCTGCGGCTGTGCTCCCCGCAGGAACGCAGGCCCACCGCCCGGTGCAAAAGCACGCTCCCAGGCGGGGGACTGCAGCTCCGGCATGGGCTTCGCCTGGAAGAGCTTCCGTGTCTGTGCGGCCATCCAGCGGGCGGTCGTCTTCGACTTCTTGCGGCGGGCGCTGTCGGTCGAGATGCCGGTTCCGGCGTACATCTGCCGGTAGAGCTTTGAGAGCAGAACGAACGCCATGCGGCCTTTCAGACTCTTGACGCAGGAGGAGCGCTTCCAGACGGCGCCCCAGTCGTAGAACTTGTCCCAGACCAGCTGGGTGCGGTTGCGGATCTCGTCCGAGCTCATCGAAGGGTGTGGCGTAAACATCTTCGGGCGGGTCTCGGTCGGGATCAGCCAGTAGCGCGTAATGGGAACGTCGCCGACCATCTCCGGCGCCTTGGCCTGCTCCTTCTCCCAGCGGCCGAAATCGACGGTGCCGGGGAAGGGGGTCATCATGACGAACTGGGCAAAGGTGACGCCGGCCTTCAGCGCCATCTCGACGGTTGCGTCGAACGTGGCGGGTTTGTCGGTCGGGAGCCCGAAGATGAACGAGCCGAGAACGTGAACGCCGTGCTTCTTGAACGTCTGCAACTGCTTCGCCAGCGCCTCGCCGGAGTAGTTGAAGTCCTTGAAGACTGCCTTCAGCCCCTCGGGCGTGACGGCCTCGACGCCGACCAGTGCGCCCTTGATGTTGGCGCGGCGCATGGCGTCCAGGTACTCGCCATCTTCGCCGGCCTCCATGGTGATCTGCGTGAAGAAGACCATGTCCTTGGGGAGCTTGGACATCTCTTCCATCAACTGGAAGCGCTCGGCCCGGATAGCGGTCAGCTCTTCAACCTTGGCCGTGTTGTTCTGCTCGCGGGCGAGGCGGAGATCGGTCAGTGTGACGGGGTAGAAGTTGTCGTCGGCTAGCGCGATGAAGCGGAAGCCGATCCGGCGCAAATCGACGATCTCGTCGATGACGCTCTGGAACTTGCGCTGCCGGGGCTGCTGTCCGTCCGTTCGCCAGACGCTGCAGAAAGAGCAGTGCTTTGGGCATCCGCGAATGGTCTGGACGGAGGCCCACATGTACTTGTCGGGCGGCATCAGGTCCCAGCGGGCGGCGAGAAACTCGCTCCCTGAGATACGGCCGCCTTCGTAGATGTGGCCGGGGCTGCCGGCGAGGCAGTCATTGACGGCCTTGCCCCAGGCGATGTCGCCATCACCCTTCACGACCGAGTGGGCGGCGCCGCGCTCGAAGGCTTCTTCCGGAAACAGGGTCGCGTGGATGCCTCCATAGACGACCCATGCGCCGCGCTCGCGCGCCATCCTGCCGACCTCGTACCCGCGCAGGGCGTTGCCGGTATGAACGCTGATGCCGACGATGTCGCCGGCGGCTATGCTCTCGGGGTCGATCTGCTCGAGCGACTCGTCCACCAGTGTGGGGTCACCGGCAGACTTCGGGGTGGCTGCTGCGAGGACAAACAACCAACGTGGAGTGATAACGGCAGTTCCAAACGCATTATCGCTGGGGTTAACAAGATGGACACCCATCGAGTCCGACCTTTCGTTCGTGCAGGTACGGTGACTCACAGGTGTCGTTCAAGTTAGGTCTAATCTGGCCGGGCTGCGTCCCAACACGATCGCCGAGCAGGGTCGTTCCCCTCGGACATTTGTCGCCTATCATACATTTCTTGCGTTGCACGGCGTGCAAACACACGCCTTTGACGATTGAAAGACCGTAACGTTTTCGTAGCCTCAATGTCCAGCGGGTGCTTTTCCTCCCACGCGGAAGGCTTTTGTAAAGAGGACGATAGGCGCAGCGATCAGGGTGACCAACCCGAGAATAAAGAAGCAATCCATGAAAGCGAGGAAGCGGGTCTGCGCACCAAGCTGCTCGTAGTAACGCAGATAGGCAGCGTTGACCGCGTCCGCGTGGGAGAAGCCGTGGGCCTGGAGATAGTCTGTGGTCTGCTTCACGGCCTGCTGCAGGAACGGAGAGGAGGGAGGCAGGTTGTTCCCGACGCGCGCTTGGTGGAAGTTCTGCCGCCGCTCTGCCATCGTGGTGACGAAGGCGATCCCGAAGCTTCCACCCCAGTTGCGGAAGAAGTTGGTTAGTGATGAGGCCTTATTGTTCTGCGCCGGGCTCAGCTGCGAGTAGCCGATGACCGAGAGTGGGACAAAGAAGAAGGCATATCCGAGGCCCTGCAGCGCGCGGGCCCAGGCATAGTGGCTGTAGTCGGTCTGCAGGTTGAAGTGGCTGTAGTGGATGAAGGAGAGCCCCACCACCATGACCGCCCCGAACATCAGGTTCTTCGGCTTGATGATCTTCCGCTGGACAAGTTGTGCGCCGACCGGGGCCAGCAGCGTGATGACGAAGGCTCCAGGTCCGAGCACCAGCCCGGCATCGATGGCGCGGTAGCCGTAGAGCGACTGCAGGATCTGCGGGATCATCGTCGTTGAGGCGAAGAGCCCGAAGCCAAAGACGAAGTAGAAGACACAGGCTATGGAGAAGTTTTTGACCTTGAGCAGGTGAAAGTCGATGACCGGGTCGGGATGATTCAGCTCCCAGAAGACGGCTGCGACGAGGCAGCCGACGCCGATGACGAACATCCACGAGATGAAGGGCGAGCCGAACCAGTCGTCGATCTGACCGCGATCGAGCAGAACCTCGAGCGCCGCGGAGCCCAGTCCGATCAATGCGATGCCGATGCCGTCGATCTGAAGCTTGCCGTTCCTGCGGACGGTCTTCCGTTCCTCGGCGAAGGACGGGGGATCCTGCACGAAGCGATGCGTCAGGAAGAGCGAGACGATCCCGATCGGGATGTTGATCAGGAAGACCCAGCGCCAGTTGTAGTTGTCGGTGATCCATCCGCCGAGGACGGGCCCGATCGCCGGTGCAGTCACGATGGCGACGGTATAGAGCGCAAAGGCCGAGGCGCGCTTCTCGGGCGGAAAGGTGTCGACCAGGATCGCCTGCTCGACCGGTGCGAGGCCGCCTCCGCCGATCCCCTGCAGGACGCGGGCGAAGAGCATGACGCCGAGCGTTGGTGCAATTCCGCAGAAGAAGGAGGTAACCGTGAAGAGCGCGACGCAGGCCATGTAATAGTTTTTGCGGCCGAAGACTCGCGAGAGCCACGCCGACATGGGCAGCACGACCGCGTTCGCGACCAGGTAGGTCGTCAGGATCCAGGTCACCTCGTCGAACGAGCGCCCAAGCCCGCCCGCGATGTAGGGCAGCGAGACGTTCGCGATGGAGGTGTCGAGCAGCTCCATGAACGTCGCAATCGTCACCGTCAGGGCGACTACCCAGGGGTTGATTCCGGCCTTGATAACGGCGCTCGATGGCGAGATCACTGCGGTGGCCATAGGCTCCTCAATCGGTTGGAATAGATAAGAGACCGCTAAGTCTCTTTATGCATCAGATTCTGTAGAGTGCTGAGCGATGCGCTTTTTTGTCGGCGTATGCTGCGGAACGAGGCGAGTCATGAAAAAAGGGGAGCGAACACGGCAGCGCATCATCGAGCAGGCCGCCCCGATCTTCAACCAGCAGGGGTTTGCCGGGGCGTCGATCCAGGACATCCTCTCTGCGACGGGCCTCGAAAAAGGCGGCCTCTACCGGCACTTCGCCAGCAAGGAGGAGCTTGCGGCGGAGGTCTTCCGCTACGCCCTTGAGAATGTAATCCGCCTCCGAACGGAGGAGACCGACCCCGAAAGCGGCGCGATCGAGCATCTTCGCGTCTTCATTCACAGGTTTGTCGAGGCCCCGTCGACGACGCCCGGCGGCTGTCCGCTGATGAACACGGCGATCGACAGCGACGACGGCAACCCTGTCTTACGGGGGCTTGCGCTGGACGGGATCCACGCGTGGAAGGCGCGGCTGATGGATGTGATCGAAGGGGGAGTTCGAACCGGCGAGATCCGTCACGAGATCGCCCCGCGCACCATCGCCAACACCATCATTGCCACACTTGAGGGTGCGCTGATGATCAGCCGCCTCGAGGCGACGCCTGCGGCGCTGACGGACGCGCAGGCGACACTCGGCATTTTGCTCGACCATATCGCCGCGCGGTGATTTTCAGCAGGAGCGGATTGTGCAGGCGTCGCCCGTGCGCCACACCGTAGAATCGAAGCTATCTGACATGGGCCGTAATCTCTTCATCCTCGCCGCTACGCTCGTTCTCTTCTCGCTGGTCTCCTGCGGCATCGCGTACACCAATATTGCGCAGCAGCCCGGCTCCCCGGGAGACGCCTCGCTCTGGCGCACCATGGGCCTGGGGCTCTTTGTCATTGCGCTGGTGGTTGCGCTGGCGGGGATTCTTTCGTCGCTCTTTGAGCAGGCGGAGCGCCGTGCGGAGCAGGAGCGGATCAAGCGGCGGAAACAGTCCTGAGCAGGCCTCTCTGCTGCATGCCAAGCTGGCCGCACGGCATCGTATGGGCGTTTCGACGGTTGTTTCTGCGGCAAGGCGATACAATCGAGCTACCGAGAATTCTCCGGGCTGCTTCTTCGCGGCCGTTCTTGCACGAGACACCGGCAGACTGAATGGATTGGAAGCGTCATGTTTGAAGTTACCGTAGAAGCTGGATTCTCCTCCGGCCACTACCTCCGCAACTACCGTGGTAAGTGCGAAAACCCGCACGGCCACAACTACAAGGTCTACGTGACCCTGATCGGCGAAGAGCTGGACGAAGCCGGCATGCTGCTCGACTTCAAGCTTCTAAAGCAGGTCATGCGTCCGACGGTTGAGTATCTTGACCACTTCATGATCAACGATCTGCCGCCGTTTGACGCCGAGATCAACCCAAGCGCGGAGAACCTGGCGAAGTACTTCTATGAGAAAACCAGCGGCCAGCTCCACGAGATGACTGCCGGCCGCGTCCGTGTGAAGGACTGCACGCTCTATGAGACGGATACCAGCTTCGCGCGGTACTACGAGTAAGCCTTGCACCTCATCGAGCTCTATAAATCCGTCCAGGGTGAGTCCAGCTTCACCGGCATGCCGTGCGTCTTCGTCCGCCTCGCGGGCTGTAACCTGCGCTGCGCCTGGTGCGATTCGACGTACACCTTCACGGGCGGCAAGCCGTTTACTGATGACGAGATCGTTGCCGAGATCGAGGCGCTCGCGCCCTGCCGGCTGATTGAGTTCACAGGTGGTGAGCCGATGCTGCAGGCCCGCGATCTGCTCCCACTGATGGAACGCCTGCTCGCACAGGGCTACACGCTGATGATGGAGACGAGTGGCGAGCGACCGCTTGGTGATGTTCCAAAGGCCGTCCACAAGATCGTCGATGTGAAGTGCCCCGGGGCCGGGTCGGCGGCGAACAGCTTCCGCATGGAGAATCTGCTCGCGCTGACGAAGAACGACGAGATCAAGTTCGTCCTCAGCGATCGTGCGGACTATGACTTCGCGAAGGCGTTCATCCTCGAGCATGACCTCAATGCCAAAGTGTCGAATATCCTGCTGAGCCCCGCCTTTGTGCAGACGCCTTCGCCGCAACGGACTGCGGATAATATGGCGCTCAATCCGCGGCTTGTGGTCGAGTGGATGATGGAGGACGGGCTGGACGCACGGCTCTCGCTCCAGATCCACAAGTTTGTCTGGGAGCCGATGAAGAAGGGCGTCTAGCGGGGCGTGCACCGCTGCTGCTAGGCTTTTGGCAGCGAGGCGATGGCTTGAGCGACGGCAACAACCTGATCTTCATCTCGATCGCGTCCTATCGCGACGCGCAGCTGGTTCCAACCATCAACGATCTGCTTCTCAAGGCTGCCGAGCCATCACGGCTTCGCTTCGGAATCTGCTGGCAGCATGGCTCGGACGAGCTGCCGCCGCCATTTCAGGACGATGCCCACTTTCAAATCCTCGACGTTGACTGGCGCGACAGCAAGGGCGCCTGCTGGGCCCGGGCCGCCATCATGGAGCTCTATCGCGGGGAGCAGTGGTATCTGCAGCTTGATTCGCACTGCCGGTTTGTCTACGGCTGGGACGAAAAGCTGATCGCGACCATGCAGGAGACGGGCAGCGCGAAGCCCATTGTGAGCACCTATCCGCCGCCATTTACCCCTGCGACGGCAGCAGGGGAGCGCGAGGACCTGGGCGGCGACCCCCTGCAGATGACCTTCCAGGGCTTTACGCCCGAGGGCATTCCATTCATGAAGCCGCTCTCGATTCCGGAGTGGCAGCACCGTACGGCTCCTCTGCGGGCGCGCTTTCTGGCGGCTGGATTCCTGTTTGCGCCGGGGAGCTTTGTGGCCGAGGTCCCGTACGACCCGGAGCTCTACTTCATCGGTGAAGAGGCAACGATGACGCTGCGGGCCTTTACCAGCGGCTACGATCTCTTCCACCCGTCGACGCTGCTCGTCTGGCACGACTATGTGCGGGCGTATGCGACGCGCCATTGGGACGACCACACGAAGAGTAACCAGGTCGAGCGGGAGTGGAGCGAGCTGGACCTGAAGAGCAAGGCGAAGGTCCGGCAACTGCTGGCCGGTGAGCCTGTTGCGAGCCACGGCCTCGGCGTCGTGCGGACGCTGGCGGAGTACGAGGCGTTTGCGGGCATCAGCTTCAGCCAGCGCAAGGGGCAGAACTATACGCTGCGCTCGGGCGAGCCGCCGAACCCGGAGACGGCGCCCGACTGGGCGGACGAGATCTTCAGCTGGATGGTCCGCGTCGTCGTGACGGTGGCCGAGCTGCCCGAGGGAGCGCTTGAGGACATCGCCTTCTGGTATGTCGGGATCCACGATGAAGATCGCCACGAGATCTTCCGGCGCGACTTTACGCGGGCCGAGCTCGGAGGGCTGACCGGCGAAGAGACGAAGATCTCGCTGCTGTGCGAGTTCGAGTCGGGCATCATTCCGGCGAGCTGGAGCCTGTGGCCGGTGAGTCGTTCGCGAGGCTGGCTGCAGCGGATCCGAGGCGAGATTGGGGAAGACGACTTCAGCATTGTCCTGCCGGAGCAGGACTGATCGCGGCGATACGCTACCATTCGGGTATGCGCTCCTTTTTGCTCCCACTCCTGCTGGCGACAGCGTCGTACTGCTGCGCCCAGACCTCCCCTACGCCGATCGAGGTCAAGGTCGTCGTCGTCAGCATGTTCGAGGTCGGGGCGGACACCGGGGACACGCCGGGCGAGTATCAGTACTGGGTCGAGCGGGAGCATCTGGACACCATCCTGCCGTTTCCGCAGGGCTATCATGATCTGCGGATGAACAAGGACGGGGTGCTCGGGGTCGTTACCGGCGTAGGAACGGCGCGGGCGGCGGCGACGATCATGGCTCTGGGGTCTGACCCTCGCTTCGACCTGACCCATGCTTACTTTCTCGTTGCGGGCATTGCCGGGATTGATCCCGAGGTGGGGACGCTTGGCTCCGCGGTCTGGTCGGACTATATCGTCGACGGTGATCTGGCGCACGAGATCGATGCGCGCGAGATTCCGAAGGACTGGAAGACCGGTTACGTTCCGCTCGGCAAGTCGACGCCCTACGAGCAGCCTCGGGCGGACCGCTTCGCCGGGGGCGATGGGACGGTCTACCGCTTGAATCCCGGTCTGGTCGGCTGGGCCTTCAACCTGACGAAGGACACGCCGCTGATGGATACGCCTGCGATTGCGGAGCGACGGATGCAGTATGCCGGTGCGACTGCGCATCGGGCTCCGTTTGTGCTTCGCGGCGATAACCTCTCCGCCAGCACCTTCTGGCACGGCAAGCTGCTGAGCCAGTGGGCTCACGACTGGGTGAGCTATCAGACGGAAGGGAAGGGCCACTATGCCGTCTGCGGGATGGAGGACACGGGGACGCTGCAGTCGCTTACCTGGCTGGCGAAGGCGCACAAGGTGGATCTGAATCGCGTGCTGGTGCTGCGGACGGCGAGCAACTTCGACCAGCAGCGGCAGGGGATTACAGCTGCGGAGAGCCTGGCGGAGACCAAGGTGACGAAGTACAGCGCGTATATGCCGTCGCTCGACAGCGCCTACCGGGTCGGACATGTCGTCGTCGATGCGCTGGTGGCGGACTGGTCAAAGACGCGGGAGCAGATTCCTACGAGTGGTGTCGCGACTCCAGCACCGCAACCCGCTCGCTGAGGGCTGAGACGAGGCGAACGGTCATAAGCTCGGTCTGAGCCTTTGACTCTGAGATCGCAGCAAGAATGGCAAGATACTGCGCGTCCGACTTCTTGCTGAATGAGTCGAACTGATGGTTCAGCGCGTTGAACTGGATCCCCATCTGCTGCTCAAGACATGTCATGCGGACCTTCAACTCACGCACGTCCGGAGCGATGACATCCTGGATAACGTGTTGGAGAGTCTGCAGCAGGTTCTCGCTCATACGGTCATAGTATGCCTAAACTGGCCGCCACACAGGGTACCTAAGACCGGGGTCACTCTCCCGCGTAGGCGCGGTCCTTCCAACTGACGGCGCCGCCCATCACCTTGCGGCCGAGGGCGTACCACTGGACGGCGAGCAGCATCAGGATCCCGAACGGGTGGAGCGCTGCGCTGCGCCAGTCCTGCTGGAATCGGCGGGCGGCGAGCAGTCGTGGCAGCCACGCGCCACAGACGGCGGTGATGACGCAGGCGATGACAAAGTCGGAGGCGTGGTGCGTCAGGAGCCAGACCGCCAGGAGGTACGGCAGCACCTGGCCCATCAGGAGGAGCAGCGAGATGGGAAGGATTCTGACCGGGGCGGCTATGCCCTCGGTGGCGTTCTTTGCCAGCCCCTGCCAGACCTGCCGGGCGTTGGTGTACATCCTGCAGCGCGCCAGCGAGGTGAGATCGGCGAGGTCCGTCCTGTAGCCGTGCTGGCGAAAGAGACGTGGCAGCAGAAGGCCGTCGTGCATGGTGGCCTTGATCTCCGCATGGCCGCCGACCGAGCGGTAGGCGTCGCGCCGCACCATGAGGAACTGGCCACAGCCGGCTGCGAAGGCAGGATCCGTCCCCTGGCGCATCTTCGACATCGGCAGAAAGCCCAGCAGGACGAAGTGGATCAACGGCAGAAGGAGCCACTCCATCCAGGTCCCGGTGACCTGTCGCGGAAAACCGCTGACCAGGCCAGCGTCACGTTC
>CAZZZQ010000069.1:0-10598 GCA_964658405.1 uncultured Sphingomonas sp. | reverse complement strand
GAAATGTCCTCGTAGTTGTAAGAGACGATAGTACGCGAGCCGAATTTATTCCGTCACGTGAAGCGATGTCAAGCATTGCGCCTGCAGGCGGGAGACCATGGTGGAGCTCATCATGGCTTCGAAGCAGATACGTGGGGAGTATCTCTCTCGATCGGTGCCAGGCTTCGGTTGAAGCCAACACTCAGGGCGAGCTTTCTGCTGTCGTACATCCGGCCATCCTTCACCACGCTGACCACTCGTCGAAGGTTGCTGATGTTCGTGAGCGGATTGCCTTCAACAATTACCAGGTCGGCACGCTTTCCCGCCTCGATCGTACCCACCTCCGCATCCATCTTCATGGCCCGGGCTGCTGCGATCGTCGCGGATTGGAGTGCTGCCATCGGCGTCATGCCGGCCTGAACATACCACTCAAGCTCACGGTCAAGACCGTAGCCGATCAGGCCTGTATCGCTCCCGGCAACGATGGGGACGCCCGCTTCGTAGAGGGCGTGAATGACTTTGAGATTCGTCTCCATTCGCTGATGGAACGCAGCCGTGTCGGCAGGGGGAACGCCCATGGAGCGAAAACGGGCGGCGAGCGTGTCCGGGGCGGCGTTTATACCAGGCTCGAAGGTCGATACACCCGTCTGCTTCGGATGACCCGCCATCTCGCCCCAGCCGGCGGTTGGATCGACGACGATCTGTCGTTCTTTCAGGAGAGCGATGAGCTTTTTGGAACGATCTGAATTAAGGTCAACGGGATAAGGCGCGCCGTCCGGGTTCATGGCTCGCGTGACGAACTGCAGGTGGTTGATCTGGTCCATGCCGTCGGCGATTCCTTCAAAGGCGTTGATCGCGGCTGGAACATGGCCGGTGACCGTGATGCCGCGCTTATGCGCCTCGTCTGCGATGGCCTTGAGGACATCCGGCTTCAGTTGCGTATAGACCTTAACCTGGTCGAACTTCGCGTCGGCGTAGACGTCGACCGCATGCACGCCTTCCGCAGGCGTATTTGCATCCACAAGACCGAAGCCCAGGGGCCCGCCGGCATCGATCAAGCCCGCCAATAACAACTTCGGACCCAGTGCGTGATCGTGATCGATCTTCTCTCGAACGGTGGTGAGGAACTCGAACTCCCCGCCGCAGTCGCGTGCTGTCGTGACGCCAGCCGCCAGTAAAGCGGGTCCGAACTCGACCCCAGAAAAATGGGTATGCATCTCCCAGAGGCCCGGCAGTAAGGATCTTCCCTCAGCATGGATCACCCGCATACCCGGGGGAATACCGGTTGTTGCTCCAGCCGATAAAATTCGGCCATCGCGCACGATCACGGTAGCATTCTCGATCGCCGGGGATCCGGTTCCGTCGATCAGCCTGGCGCCGACGATGGCGAACGATCCAGTTGCCTCCGGATGGACTGCCCGGTCCAGATCGTCAAGGTCCAGCATCTCCTGCCGAACGCCGCTTCGGACCAGCTCGTAGGCCTGCGGCTCGTACTCGTCGAGGATCTCCTCCTGCGGCAGCCCACCGGCGAAGGTCATGACTGCTGCGAGACGACGGCTCTCATTCATCCAGAGAATCTCTCTCCCGAAGACCAGGTTGCTGACCGTGTAGCGAGTGAGGCGCACCATGTGACCCCTGGCATAAAAGGAGTCGTGGCCAACGAGACGGATCTCGACCGGGAGAGCCTTTTCACTTGCTCTCAGCACGGTCAACCGTGCGGGGCGATGATGTGCCGCCCAGTACCGCATCATCATCATCTGGACGGAGGCTGGCGTTGCGATGAGGCCGGCGAAGGCTGTGGATGGGAGCTTTACTGTGCGGTCTACACCGGCCTCCTGCATCGTTGCGGACGGGCCGTGGATTGTGGTCAACGCGGTCGTGTCCGCGGTCGGGGTGTGGGTGACCTGCTCAAGTCGAGAGGGGGCAAACCCCTCCCCCATCTCAAGCGTGGTGGAGACGGTGCGTTTCATTCCGCGATCCGAGGTCGTGGTGGTCGCATGCATCACCAGCCGGTGCGATCCGGGGGCCGTCACGGTGTATTCCTCCGTCCCGATGGCGTGGAGAAGGAGGTGGACGTTGTAGACGCCGTGCTCGACGACGAGGTCATGACCCTGGGCAATCGCCGGAGCCGTGGCTGCGAATGTGAGCATGCAGAGTCCTGCGAAACCGGCCGAGGCCTGGCTAAAGGTCATCTTGTCTCCGAAGTTCAGCTGAGGCCAGTGCTAACGGGACTCCGGCGGAGCGGAGCTGCCATGACTGTCCGCTCTGACGGAGGTCTGTAACCGTCAGAGGCGAGATCTCGACTCGGCGGAGCGCTTCGCGAGGAGCTCCGAGTGCATGCACCACGGCTGCCCGGATGACGGATGCGTGGGTGACGGCGATGGCTGGACCGTGTCCACGAAGAGCGTCCAGCCAGCGGGCAGTCCTCTGCATTACGTTCTCGAAGGACTCGCCTCCGTGCGGGGCGGCGGTGACGTCCGACAACCACGATGAGAGCTCAGCTGAGTGGTGCTCGTTGACTTCTTCGAGGGAACTGCCCGCCCAGGCACCGTAGCTGCAGTCCCGGAGCTCATGCTGCACGTCTGCTTTGAGGCCGAGTACGGCAGCGGTCTGGCGCGTTCGCTGTTCAGGTGCAGTCCATACCTGCTCGAATGCAGGCAGACTCCACGCACTGGTCGATAGCTTCAGGAGGGTCTCCGGGTCGACCGCCTCATCCATCGGGAAGCGACCCTCGCGCTGCTCTCGCGTGGCCGCATGGCTAATCAGGAGAATCCGGGTTGGCGGAGCATATCGATTCATAACGACAGTCAGTCCGTGGAGGCAGAGGTGCGGAGACCCGGGTGCGCTACACTAGGCTAAAGCATTCGAGGATGGTCCATTATGGCTTCAAGCAACGCCGGTTCACTCTCTCAGCCAGTCTACGTACCAGCGATTCCGGTTGCGCAGATCCTTCCGTGGGCGCTCTTCGCCGGCCTGGTTACTCTGTTGGCGATCTATTTTGTCGGCGCGGAGCAGGGTGCGACCTCGCTGATCCAGGGACACGCCGTCCATGAGTTTCTGCACGACGGACGCCATCTCCTCGGCTTTCCCTGCCACTAATATCCAGCTAAGCGTCGTGATGGAAGCCTGATGACCCGAAGTCTGCTCGTGCGAGGAATGATTGTTGGACTCCTTGCCGGGCTACTCGTGTTTCTCGCGGCCCGTATCCTCGGAGAGCCGCAGGTTGAACGGGCGATCGCCTTTGAGGCGAGCCACGATCACGATGGCGATGCTGCCGAACCGGAGATTGTCAGCCGTCACATCCAGCGAACGGCCGGGCTACTGACGGGCTCGCTGGTCTATGGGGCTGCCATTGGCGGAATCTTCGGGATCGTCTTTGCGTTCGCGTCCGGACGGGTGGGGCCAACAGGGCCGCGGGCACTTTCGGCGTTCCTTGCCGGAGTCAGCTTCATCGCAGTCGCCATTGTTCCGAGCCTGAAGTATCCTGCTGACCCGCCAGCCGTTGGAAGCCCGGAGACGATCGGTGTCCGCACGGCTGCCTACTTCTTTATGATTCTCGTCTCGATCGCAGCGGCTGTGCTTGCTCTCCAGCTGGGACGCACGCTTGTGAAGCGGTTTGGCTCCTGGAACGGCTCCCTCGTTGCCGTCTTTCTTTTTCTAGCCGTGGTGACGCTGGTCGCCCGCGTGCTCCCGCCTATCGATGAGGTTCCGAAGGACTTTCCTGCGGACCTTCTCTGGCGCTTTCGGGTTGCAGCGTGGGAGATCCAGGCCGTCCTCTGGGCGTCGATTGGACTGCTCTTCGGGTGGCTGACCGAGCGCGACAGCCGCTGGCACGGGCTCGCTCGCTAAGGTCCCTCAGGCCCGTCGTGGCCGCCTGATTGTGATACAACTTGAGTGACCCAAGGTGCCCGTCAGGGCTTAAAAGGGAAGTCCGGAGCAATACCGGCGCGGTCCCGCCACTGTAAACAAAGAGAGTCTGCCAGCAGTACCACTCAGCCGGAACGCTGGGGAAGGAGGCAGAGGACAGCAATGTCCCTTTGAGCCAGGAGACCTGCCAGGGTTGATGTTGCAACGTTCTGCGGAGAACAGACACCTTGCGCCTGACCTTTGGCTGTAGTCACGAGAGTTCGCGTCCGTCCACGCTCAGACCATCCTCTGGACGGCTCCCCCTGCTGAATACTCACCCTCTCCGGCCCCTCTGGGTCCTGCCTGCTATCGCTTCAGCGAGCGTCAAAAACCTTCCGCCAAGCATCTCGGAGAAGCTGTAAACCATGTCGATCCTCCATCGCCAGCGTGTCATACGGGCCGACGGCCGCGCCTTCAATATCGTCCAGCATCGCGCACACCTCAGCTACTGCTCGCTGGGCTGCTGCTGCGGCATTACGGAGCGCGGGTATGCTGCCGTCCCGGTTGACGTCTACAAGGAAGAGTGGCTGAAGCGAAAGATTCGCAACGACGTTCACCTGACGCAGGGCGGGTGCCTTGGTCCGTGTGCGCTTGCCAATGTCGTCAGCCTGGTCTTCGATGGCAGGAGCATCTGGTTCCACTCTGTGAACAGTGAGTGGCAGGTTCGACAGATCTACGACTATATCGACTCGATGCTGAAGGCCGACCGATTTGTCCTACCGCCATCGGAGCTGAGTGAATTTGTCTTCAACTACTACGACTGGGATGTTCGGCAGAGCGCACCGGCAGAGAGTCTCGTCTCGATCACGACGACTGAGTCGCGCAGTGCGATCATGCTGCTCTCCCATGCGGATACGGACCTGCTGACGCTGATGCGGGTCTCAGAGTCGCTGCCGGAAGAGCTCAAGGTGAGTGCGTTTTCACTGAATGCGCTGCGGACGGAAGATCAGCTGAGCGTCCTGATCGCCGGCGAGATGAGCAAGGCGGGCGTGATCGTCGTCCGCTGCCATGGTCCGCTGAGCTGTATCCCGGGCTTCGATCGCTTGAAGGCGAGTTGCGTCGAGCGGGGCCAGTCGCTGGTGCTGGTTAGCGGCTGCGGCGAGAACACTACGGAGTTCTCCGAGGTCATCAACGTTCCGGCTGATGTGACCTCGACGGCCGCCCGCTACCTTGCGCTGGGAGGCGTTAACAATCTCGGCGAGCTGTGCCGCTTTCTGTCGGATCGCCTCCTTCTGACCGGCCACGGCTATGCCACACCCGCGCCGATGCCGGAACACGGGATCTATCTCCCCGATACCGACGTTGCTACACTCGAAGACTGGCAGCGACAGGCCGACCCTGCGAAGCCGACCGTCGCGGTCCTCTTCTATCGTGCCCACCTGATGAGTGGGAACACCGGCTTTATCGACGCGATGGCCGAAGCGCTTCGCGGCAAAGAGGTCAACCCGCTCTGCATCTTCACCTCGAGCCTGAAGTCGAAGGAAGACGGTCGGCCGGCGGCCTTCAAGTGGATCGAGGGTCGTGCAGACGTCCTGATCTCGACACTCTCGTTTGCGCTCGGCGAGGTAAATACGGGCTCTGTGACGGAGCCCGGCGACGCTGTGGAATCGTTCGCCCACCTCGGCATCCCGATCCTGCAGGCGATCGCGAGCGGCATGCCCCGCGGTGCCTGGGAGGGGTCGCGCCGTGGACTCACCGCGCTCGACACTGCTGTCAATGTTGCGATCCCGGAGTTCGATGGGCGCATCATTACCGTGCCGATCTCGTTCAAGGAGCGCAGCTCCGCTGCCGTCGACGGCCTCTACGTGGCGCATGAGGAGAGGTCGGGCCGGGTCGCCGGGATCGCTGCCCGAATCGCTCGTCTGCGACGGACGAGCAACCACGACCGGCGCATTGCGTTCGTGTTGACGAACTCTGCCGCGAAGGCCTCGCAGGTTGGCGGCGCCGTCGGGCTCGACTCGCCGGCAAGCCTGCTGACAACCTTGCGGGCGATGCGGGCAAGAAAGTACGACATCGCTTCCCTGCCCGAGACCTCGGACGAGCTGATGCAGAGTCTCCTGCAGCGCGGCACCTACGATGACAGCTATCCGCTCGATCCGGCACAGGCGATGCGCTTCTCGAGAGCCGCCTACAGATCGATCTTCGCCACCTTCCCCGACCGTCCGAATCGCCGCATGCAGGACTTCTGGGGTCAGCCACAGGATCGTGGGCCGAGCATTCTTCCGGCCAAGAAGACCGATAAGAAGCTGCTGCCGACGATCGGCGGCAAGATCGTTTCAATTGATCAGGCAGAGCCGTGGGGCGATGAGCAAGACTACCTGTTCGCTGCGATGGATCTTGGCAATGCCATCATTGCGCTGCAACCGCCGCGCGGCTACGGGATCGATCCGGACGCGATCTATCACACGCCCGATCTGCCGCCGACGCATCACTACGCAGCGTTCTACCGGTGGCTTGGAACGCCGCAGTCCGAAGGCGGCTGGGGCGCGGATGCGATCGTCCACATGGGTAAGCACGGGACGCTTGAGTGGCTCCCCGGCAAAGGTATTGGGCTTTCGGGCGAGTGCTATCCTGACCTGCTGCTCGGCGATCTTCCGCTGGTCTACCCGTTCATCATCAACGACCCCGGCGAGGGCAGCCAGTCGAAGCGGCGCGCGCATGCGGTGATCGTCGATCACCTGACGCCGCCGATGACGAATGCCGAAACCTATGGCTCGCTGGCCGAGTTGAACCAGCTGGTCAACGAATACTATGCCGTTGAAAAGCTTGATCCGGCCAAGCTTCCCTATCTTCAGCAGCAGATCTGGGATCTCGTCGAACAGACGAACCTGAAGGCCGATCTCGATCTGAAGACGATGCTCACGCGCGAGCGCGGCGACCATAGCCATGAGTGGGACGACGCCCTGACGCCCGAAGGAATTCCGACGACGCTCGCCTCGATGAACGGGAACGAGGTTGCGCATTTGATCGAAGACCTCGACGGCTATCTCTGCGAACTGGGCATGGCACAGATTCGCGATGGCCTGCACATCCTCGGGCAGATGCCTCCGCTCCCCGAGATGCTGCGCTCGCTCACGCGCCTTTCAAACGCCGGCGCGCCGAGTCTGCAGGCAAGTCTTGCGGAGGCCTTCGGCTTCAGCCTTCCTGCGCTCCTTGAGCACCCAGGGGAACGACTTGAGGAGTCGCGCGAGTTGCTCGGCCAGCCCTGCCATACCTTTGCGGATGCGCTTGAGATTCTTGATCGCGCCAGCCTCGACCTTTACACCATGCTTGAGACCCTGGGCTTTCGGAGTTCGGTGATCCCTGAGGTTCAGCGAGCGGTGCTCGGGCTTGAAAGTGCGGCTATCACGGACGTCCTTAGCTTCGCCTGCGTCAGCCTTGTTCCGAAGCTTGAGCAGTCCGGGGAGGAGATTGAGCACCTGCTGGACGCGCTTGAAGGCAAGTACATTCCGGCTGGCCCAGCCGGCGCACCGACGCGCGGCATGGCACACATCCTCCCCACCGGGCGTAACTTTTATGCGGTCGATCCGCGGGCGCTCCCGTCACAGGCGGCGTGGCGTGTGGGCAAGCAGCTTGCGCATGAGGCTATCGAACGCTTCCGCAAGGAAGAGGACAAGTATCCCGAGATGGTTGGCCTGAGTGTCTGGGGAACGTCGCAGATGCGCACGCACGGTGACGACATCGCAGAGGGTTTCGCGCTGCTCGGAGTCGAGCCGGTGTGGAATGCGCAGTCCCGACGGCTTGAAGGAGTCGCCGTGATTCCACCGGCGGATCTTGGCCGGCCTCGCATCGATGTGACGCTCCGCATCAGCGGCTTCTTTCGCGATGCCTTCCCGCACCTGATCGAACTCTTCGATCAGGCTGTCACGCTGGTCACGGAGCTCGATGAGCCGCTTGACCAGAACTTCCCGCGGAAGCATTACCTTGCCGAGCTTGCAGCGAAGCAGGATCTGCCAACGCACGAGGCTGAGGCGCAGGCGCGCTATCGGATCTTCGGCTCCAGGCCAGGGTCGTATGGGGCGGGCATTCTGCCGCTGATCGAGACCGGAAACTGGAAGGACGATCACGACTTTGCGAACGCCCTCCTCGCGTGGGGCGGCTACGCGTACGGCAAGGGTGCGGACGGTGTAGATGCCCAGCCTATCTTTGCCGAACGCCTGAAGTCGATCCAGGTTGCGCTGCATAATCAGGACAATCGCGAGCATGACATCTTCGACTCTGATGATTACTTCCAGTTCCACGGCGGGATGATTGCCTCCATCCGTGCGCTGACCGGGAGCCAGCCCAAGGCTTACTTCGGGGACACCTCGCGACCCGAGTCTGCGCAGATTCGTGACCTAAAGGAAGAGGCCCTGCGCGTCTATCGCTCGCGGGTCGTAAACCCTAAGTGGATTGAGGGCATCAAGCGCCATGGCTACAAGGGCGGATTGGAGCTGGCAGCGACCGTCGACTACATCTTCGGCTTCGATGCCACTGCGCAGATCGCGCCGGACTTTATCTATGAAGGGCTTGCCGAGCACTACGCGCTGTCGCCTGACATGCAGGAGTTCCTCGGGGCTTCGAACCCATGGGCGCTGACGGCGATCGCGGAGCGCCTGCTCGAAGCGGCGCGTCGAGAGCTGTGGGAGAATCCTGCGCCGGAGACGCTCGATGCACTTCGCGGGGTGCTACTCGATACCGAGACGCTGCTTGAGGCTCGCGGCGAGCAGAGGCGTGAGGTGGTCTCGTGAGACCGGCAACATATCCGTTTGCGGCGATCGTAGGCCAGGAGCAGATGAAGCTTGCGCTCCTGCTTGCGGCAGTTGACTGGCGGCTGGGTGTGCTGCTGCGCGGGGATAAGGGCTCCGGCAAGACCACGACGGCACGTGGTTTGGCTGCGCTGCTTCCGTCGCCTGCACCGTTCGTGAACCTTCCAATCGGTTCGACCGAAGATCGTCTGCTCGGCGGGCTGCACGTTGAGCGTGCGCTGCAGGGCGATGCTGTCCTGAAGCCGGGGCTGCTCTCGCAGGCGCATGGGGGCGTGCTCTACGTCGACGAGATCAACCTGCTGCCGGCGCACCTTGGTGATGCCCTGCTCGATACGGCCGCAAGCGGAGTCAACGTGGTGGAGCGTGAGGGCCTGAGCGCGTCCCATGCCGCCGAGTTTGTCCTGCTGGGAAGCATGAATCCTGAGGAAGGCTCGCTGCGTCCCCAGCTCCTCGATCGTTTCGCACTTTCGGTCGACATCAACGCCTCGATGGACCCGGCTGAACGGCAGTTGGTTGTGGAGCGAAGGATGTCCTTCGAACGGCAGCCTGAGCGCTTTGCGGAGGAGTGGGCGGCCGATCAACAGCGACTGAAGGAGCAGGTGCTCTCTGCACGTGCGGCTCTGAACGGGGTCCACTGCTCCGCCGAGACGCTTCTACATATCAGTGAGACGGTTTGTGAGGCTGGTGTGCGATCGATGAGAGCTGATCTTGCGATCATGCGGGCAGCAGCGGCGTATGCAGCCCTGGCCGGCGACCTTCAGATTGAACTCCATCACGTCGCTACGATTCTTCCGCTGGTGCTGGCGCATCGTGCTCGTGAGCGAAGTCGCCAGACCCCACCGCCACCTCCCCAGCAGCAGCCGGAGTCGCAGGCGCCTTCTCCAAAGGATGCTGCGCAGGAATCACTCGAACGGATCTTTGCGCCGCAATCCTTCGAGGCGCCTTCTATGCGGGTTGCGGCCGCAGAGGCGGAACGTAAGGGCTTGGGGACTGCGACACCGCTGGGAGATCGGGGGCCTGTTGTCAGAGCGCGACTGTCGAAGGAGCCGACGGAGCTCGATCTTCGCGCGACGCTCAACCACTCGCTGCTTGAAAACGGGACGGTAAGGCCACAGCTTTCCAATCTTCATGAGCGGGTGCGACGCCCGAAGACGGGCACTCGCTATCTGTTCGTCATCGACTCGAGCGGATCGCATGCTGCGCAGGAGCGCATGCGAGTGGTGAAGGGCGCGGTCTCCGGCCTGCTGACGCGGTCGTTGAAGCGTGAGGATGAGGTGGCGATTCTGATCTTCCGGGGCACGTCAGCCCAGGTGATCCTGGAGCCAACCACAGTGCTTGCCGACGCCATCTCCGCGCTCGAGTACCTTCCAACCGGCGGTCGGACTCCCCTCGCCCACGCGCTTCAACTCGCACAGCAGTATGTGACCTCTTCGACATTGCTTGTGCTGCTGACCGACGGCCGCGCAAACGTTCCGCTTCAGGAGGGGGACCCTTGGGAGGATGCGCTTGCGGCTGCACGAAATCTTAGCTGCGCCGCGCTGGTGATCGACACCGAAGACGGTGCGAACGCTTTCGGCCAGACCCGCAAGCTGGCGGAGGTTCTGCGGGCACGGTGCCTGCGTCTGGATGAGTTGGCGATGATGGACGATCTGACCATTGAGATGAACCGGGCAGAGCACAACGTACCGGCTCGCTAGACAACCTCACAGCGGTCGCCGGGGCGAACCAGGCCGGGGGTCACGATTGCCGCGTAGATGCCTGCGCGGCCCTGGTGGCGGCGGTCGAGCAGTTTCATGAGCTCCGGCAACGGTTCCGTCGTATCCGGATCGAGCGTGATGAATCGGCAGCGTGGATCGCGCTCCGTGATCCGAACCACCGCCTGATCGCCAATTCGGACCAGCTTTCCGACGAGGGCGTCCTCCTCGAAGGGTTGGGCCACATCGAGGTAGAGGTTTGCGCGGAAGC
>CAZZZQ010000068.1:0-10675 GCA_964658405.1 uncultured Sphingomonas sp. | reverse complement strand
GCGCAGACCCTGGGAGGTCTGCGCTTCTTTGAAACGCAGGAGCTACTTCTTGGGGGTGGTCTGGCTGCTCGGGGTTCCGGAGAGGACCGAGTGGTCGCCGCTCGAGCGGGAGAGCAGGATGGTCAGGCCGATCGAGAGCAGCATGAAGAGGACGGCGGCGTAGGCAGTCATCTTGGTGAGCAGATTTGCTGCACCGCGGGGGCCGAAGGCGGTCTGGGAGCCCTGGCCGCCGAACGCGCCGGCGAGGTCGGCAGACTTGCCCTGTTGAAGGAGGACGACGCCGATGAGGAACAAGCAGACGATCACGTGGACGACAACAAGCAGATAGATCATCGGTTAGTTCTAAGCCTTCTTTGCTGAAAGATGTTTGGAGTGATGCCGAGGAAAGTGCACCCTCTTTGCCTTGCGGCAACAGCACGCTGATCCATCTAAGAGTGTACCATCGGGCGCGATCGGAGTCCTTCTCAGAGCTGGACCATCAAACGCGTACAGGCCTTTCCGGCGTCCGCCTGGCGTTTACTCAATCGGCTCATTACGGATCTGGACCGGCGTAAAATTTAGAAGAAGGTTCACTACGAGGCACGATGATGGCAAAGTACGCGAAGACCGAAGAGGCTATCTCCCGGCTCTCCCCTGAGGAGTTCCAGGTGACGCAGAAGAACGGGACCGAGCGTCCGTTTGAGAATGCCTACTGGGATCAGGACGAGCCCGGTCTGTATGTGGACATCGTCTCGGGTGAGCCGCTGTTTTCCTCGCTGGACAAGTTTGACAGCAGCTGTGGCTGGCCGAGCTTTACGAAGCCGGTCGATCCGGAGCACGTCGAGGAGCGGGTGGATAGCGCGTACGGCATGAGCCGGACCGAGGTTCGGTCGCTGCATGGCGACAGCCACCTGGGCCATGTATTCGATGATGGTCCGAAGGAAGCGGGCGGGCTGCGCTACTGCATCAACTCGGCGTCACTGCGGTTCATCCCTCTGGATGAGCTTGAGAGTGAAGGGTATAAGGATTACCTGGCGATTTTTGAAAAGGAAGGGAAGTAAAGCATGTCGACTACAACAGAGCGCGCAGTTCTAGCCGGTGGATGCTTCTGGGGGATGCAGGATCTGCTGCGCCGCTATCCGGGCGTCCTTTCGTCCCGCGTGGGCTATACGGGCGGCAACGTCGCCAACGCTACCTACCGCAACCATGAAGGCCATGCAGAGGCCATCGAGGTGATCTTCGATCCGCAGAAGATCAGCTATCGGCGCATCCTGGAGTTCTTCTTCCAGATTCACGATCCGAGTACGCCAAACCGGCAGGGAAATGATCGCGGCACGAGCTATCGGTCAGCGATCTATTACAAGACGGATGAGCAGAAGAGGACCGCCGTAGAGACGATCGCGGACGTAAATGCGTCAGGCCTCTGGCCGGGTAAGGTGGTCACCGAGGTTGCGCCTGCTGGAGCCTTCTGGGAAGCAGAGCCAGAGCACCAGGACTATCTTGAACGGATTCCGCACGGGTACACCTGTCACTTTGTCCGGTCCGACTGGGTTCTCCCGGTGCGCGTCGCCTGATCGTTCGATAGGGCGTGCGGATCGCATTGGATATGGAAGCGGGAACCAGGGAAAGGTTCATCGAAGGAACAGGCAACCAGGCGCCGATGGGAGGGGATGGTCCCCGAACGTCGGCGCCTGCTGCGTGGCACGCGCTTCCGGCCAGCTTCAGGGCGGTTGCTGGTGAACATGAGCGGGCCATTCTGCTGGAGACGGCTAAGCAGGATGGGGCATGTGACCGGAGCCTGCTGTTTCTCGATCCTCATCGGGAGCTTGTTGCTCGGTCGCCTGATGAGTTGGAGACGCTGCTTGATGACGTCGATCGGCTTGTTGCGGATGGATGGTTTGTAGCGGGCTACTTCAGCTATGAGTGTGGCGAGTCCTTTGTTGGGCTGCCCTCTCGTGATGTGGAGGCTGGCGGGAGGCTTGAACCGCTGGCGTGGTTTGGAGCGTATAAAGAGCCGGTTCAGTTTGATCATCGCAGCGGTACCGTCTGCGGGGAGCTTCCTGCGGCTCGAAAAAGCGCTTTCGAGACCGCGGCGATCCTTACGGAGGGTCTGCAACTTGCGCCCAATGAATACGATGCGGCAATTGCGGCTATTCATCAGTACCTGCAGGCGGGAGATACGTACCAGGTCAACTTTACGGACAGGATTGACGGCGAGACGGACTCCAATCCGCTCGCCGTCTACGAGACGCTTTTAGCTCGACAGCCGGTCTCATTCGCCGCGTTCCTCAACCTTCCTGCGGGGCCAGTCTTGTCCTTCTCGCCGGAGCTGTTCTATCGCACGTCGCAGGGGCGCATCTGTGTGCGTCCGATGAAGGGCACGTGGCCGCGTGGCTTGAACGTGGCGGGGGATCGCAAGGCTGAAGCACAGCTGCTGAACGACGAGAAGAACCGTAGTGAGCACGTCATGATTGTTGACCTGCTCAGGAATGACCTGGGAGGCATCTGCAGCTATGGCTCGGTCCGGGTCGACGAGCTGTTTCGTGTGGAGCGTTACAGCACGCTTCTCCAGATGACCTCGACCTGTTCCGGGGAGCTGCGAGAGGGCCTGTCGCCTGCGCGAGTGCTGCGAAGTCTCTTTCCCTCCGGTTCGATCACGGGCGCGCCGAAGCGCCGGACGATGGAGATTATCCGGGAGCTGGAGCGTCAACCTCGCGGAGTTTATACGGGCTCCATCGGGTACTTTGGACCGGATGGCGAGGCGTGTTTTAGCGTGGCGATTCGCACGCTGAAGCTCCAGGGGAGACGCCTGACGATGGGGGTCGGCGGGGGCATTACGGCCGACTCGAAGGCGGACGAAGAGTACGAGGAGTGCCGGCTGAAGGCTGAGTTTCTGACGAGGAAGCGGCCTGCGTTTTCGCTGATCGAGACGATGCGATCTGTCGATGGCGAGATCGCTTTGCTTCCGCGGCACATGCGACGGCTCGCTGAATCGGCCGCTTATTTCGGACGCCGCTACGACGAGAGCGCTTTGTGGAGCGAGCTGGTCCTGGCGGCCGATGGGTGCGGTGAGACCGAGTGCAGGATCCGGCTGCTCCTGGATGAGGCCGGTGCATGGACGATTACAGCGTTGCCATTAGAGCTCGCGACGTGGAGCGGGCGCCTCTTACTTGCCGAGGAGCGAACCTGTTCGACAGATGTCTTTCTTCATCACAAGACGACGCATCGCGGGATGTATGAGGAGAGTTTTTCGACAGCTCGGCGTATGGGCTTCGATGAGGTCCTGTTCCTGAACGAACGGGAGCACCTCACGGAAGGGGCCATCAGCAATCTGTTCCTGCAGGTTGGGGGCAGATGGGTGACTCCGAGCCTCCAGTGCGGCGTGCTGCCCGGAGTTCAGCGCTCGCACATGCTTGAGGAGTTGGGGGACGTGGAGGAGCGGGAGCTTCAGCTTGAAGATCTTCGGAGGGCTGAAGCTGTCTCTGTCTGTAATGCTCTGCGCGGTATGAGGGCGGCTCGTTCGATCGAGCTGGCTGATGGTTCGGTCCTCTGGAAGAAGCGATGAAAGGGAGTGGCTTCGAGGTCTTCATGACTGAGTCGGCAGTCCCGCCTTGCGCCATGCGTGAAAGCCGCCGATGAGGTCTGTCGCGCGCCAGAGGCCGATCTCCTGGAGGGCTGCTGCCGCGAGGCTTGAGGTGTAGCCTTCGGAGCAGAAGACGATGACGCGCAGGTCATGATCGGTTGCGATCGGGAGCCGTGCGCCTGAGGTTGGGTCGAGTCTCCACTCAAGAACGTTGCGCTCGACGATCAATGCGCCGGGAATGCTGCCTTCGATCGCGCGCTGGGCTTCGGGACGGATGTCGACGAGGATTGCGCCGGTCTTTGCCATAGCGTCGGAGGTCTCCTCCGCAGAGAGCCTTTGCAGCCGGGAGCGCGCCGCCAGAAGCACCTGGTCGATGCTCGGGGTCTCGGTCCGGGGTGCGGATTGCACGCTCTGTTCCCGGTCGAGCGCCTCGACCCGCTCGGACCAGTGGTCGCGGGGGACCAGATCGTTCCCATCGAGGTCATACTCGTTCATGTCGGTAAGCGGCGGCGAGTAGGCGTGAATGCTCACGGCAGGTGCGAGTGACACGTTGCGGACGTCGTGGGCGTAGTTGGAGCCGAACGCTCGCGTGTCGCCGGGCTGAATCACAATGGGTTGCTGGCCGGGGCGATGTTCTTCGAGAACGCCGGTCGCCACGACAAAGGCTCCTGCGGATTCACCGTGGTCATGAAAGCCGGTGGACTGACCGGGCATCCAGCTGATGACCCAGATATCGTGATCCGCATCGTGATGGAGCCGCTCATACCAGCGATCGTCGAGGCGCAGCCGGACACGGGCCAGCCACCCCGTGGACGAAGCGAATTGAGCGACGATGGCCGCGAGCTGCTCGGGCGTCTTCTGTCCTTCGCTGGTGATCCGAGGGCTTTCAGTATTGGAAACGAGGTGTTCGTGGGTTGCAACGTGCATGGCTTCTCTCCAGAGCGGGGCCGTCGGCGACAGGCCAGGGATGCCGGCCGGCAGACGGATGATTCGATCAAAGAATGGGGGTCTTGGATGAACGTTGGAGGGACGGTTTCAGGACACTCTGAGACGGTCGCAGCTCACCCGACGAAGGGTAGAGTGCAGCGACAACAGGAGATCCGCGAAAACATCATGGATCGACGCTAGCATAGCCTGAAGAATCGGGTCAATTCTCGAGGGAAGTGTGCAGGTCCAGTGCGGAGCGGGATGGGCAGATACAAAAAGAAGGCCAGCGCTGAGGCTGGCCTTCTTTCGGTGTGGCTCAAAGCTTAGGATTGGTGCGGAGGAGGGGACTTGAACCCCTATGCCTTGCGGCGCTAGCACCTCAAGCTAGTGCGTCTGCCAATTTCGCCACCTCCGCATGTCGTACCAGTTCCATCGAGGTCGATGTTGAGGGGTACGGTGCAGCTGCAATCCGAGTTCTAGTGTAGCATCCGGGACCGGTTATGGGTGCACCGAATTCGGGGCGCTGTGGATATGTCGAAGGCCTTCGCCCGTCCCTCGCGTGCCATACTTTCAGGAGCCAATGCATGTCCTCCTTTTCACGGTGCTCGTCTTCTGCGGCTCGATCGCGGCCGGTCTGCTGGGCTCGCTGACGGGGCTTGGCGGTGGAGTTGTGCTTGTGCCTCTGCTTACGCTGGTCTTCCACGTTGATCTCCGCTATGCGATCGGGGCGTCTCTTATCTCCGTGATCGCGACCTCCTCCGGTGCGGCGGCGGCGTATGTGCGGGAGGGATTTTCGAACGTTCGCATCGGGATGTTTCTCGAGGTCGCAACGACGCTTGGCGCGCTGCTGGGAGCTTATCTTGCGACACGCATTCCGACACGCGGGCTGGCGATAGTCTTTGGCGTGGTGCTGCTGTACTCGGCTTATCTTTCGTGGCAGGGAAGCAAGCAGGAGGACTGCGTCGAGCAGGGAGCTGAGGATCCCTGGTCGGATCGGTTACGGCTGAGTGGATCGTACCCCTGTCATGGGGTCGAGGAGCACTATAAGGTCAGCCGGATCCGGTGGGGCTTTGCGACGATGTTCGGCGCTGGAACGCTCTCGGGGATGCTGGGGATCGGGTCTGGTGCGGTGAAGGTTTTAGCGATGGACAGGATTATGAGGATTCCGTTCAAGGTCTCGACGACGACCAGCAACTTCATGATCGGGGTCACGGCTGCGGCGAGTGCCGGGATCTACCTGCATCGCGGCTACATCGATCCGGGGCTTGCGTTTCCAGTGATGCTTGGCGTGCTGGCCGGGTCGCTGCTGGGGGCGCGCTTCCTGGTGCGAGCCTCGGTGTCGATGCTGCGCGTGGTGTTTACGTGGGTCATTATGGCGCTGGGCGTGGAGATGATGATCAACGGCTGGCTGGGACGGCTATGAAGAACACAGCGGAGGCGAAGGCGCCGGCGCAGGGCTTTGATGATCACCGGATGGAGGCGATCATGGGTCGCCTGCTGCAGCTGGGCGTGCTGCTTGCGTCGGGGTGCGTTCTGGTCGGCGGGATCCTGTACCTGCGAGCGCATGGTGGTGCGGTGCGAAGCTACCACGTCTTTACGAGTGAGCCGGTCGAGCTGCGTCACCTGACGCGGTTGCTGAAGGGGATCGGAGCAGGACAGCCGGAGGCGATTATTCAACTCGGCGTGCTGCTTTTGATCGCAACGCCGGTGGCACGGGTCGTCTTTGCCGGCTTCGCCTTTGCGCTGGAACGGGACCGGCTCTATGTCGCGATCAGCGGTGTGATCTTGGCGGTGCTGGTGATCGGCCTGCTTTTTTCCAATTAGAAGTGAGTCGTCAGGTCGCTGAAGGATGCGAGCTCCAGGAAGGTCTGGCCCTCCGGAGCGCGGTTGACGGTCTCGTGTTCAAGCACCCAGGTGAAGTCGTGTGGGATGAAGATGGCGTGCAGGCCTGCGGCCAGGGCGGGGTTGATGTCCGACTTCGGGCTGTTGCCGATCATCCAGGTGGTGGCTGCCTCGGCGCCGTGCTTTGCGGAGAGGGAGCGGTAGGCGTCCTCGTGTTTCTCCGGGAGCACTTCGACGGCTGAGAAATGGGGGGCGAGGCCGGAGCGGAAGAGCTTGTCGTTCTGCTCCTCGGGATTGCCCTTGGTGACCAGGAGGATGCGGTGGCGGGAAGCCAGGTCTGCAACGGTCTCGGCGACACCCGGGAGCAGTTCGATCTCCTGATCGGCGATGGATTGGGCGAAGCTGTGAATTCGCTTCCGCTTCTCTTCGGTCAGAGGGGTATCGGTCAGCTGCTCGAAGCAGGTGGTGAGGGAGTAGCGAAAGCTCTCGAGGCCGTATCCGCGGGCTGCGATGGTGGCATGCTCGACGGCATTCAGATGGCCCCGCACCTCTTCCGCGGTGTGTGTCCGGTGGTCGAGGTAGGAGATGAACGCCGTGATTGCGCGCTCGAAGTAAATATTGTTCTCCCAGAGCGTGTCGTCCGCGTCGATGAGAAGGGTCTGTCCAGCAGGGCGGCGGGTGGCGCTGTGAGAAGTGGGCATAACCCGATTATAAGTGGCCAGTTTGAGGCTCCGGATTGCGGCAGAGCCGTGCGAGCAGACGAACGTATTTATCGAGCCGGTAGTCAAACGCGTGGCTCATGGTCTATAAATCAACCGTGAAATTATTCCCAGTTTGTTCGGTCGACAACGAAGTCGAGCTTCGGTCGGAAGGTGGCTTGTGATGCAGGACAAGAATCGTAGAGAGTTTTTGAAGACTGGCGGGGCTGTCCTGGCGGCGACTGCAGCGACCTGGAGTGCGACCAGCTATGCGAGTATCGTGGGCGCAAACGATCGGGTCAAAGTTGGTGTGATCGGCTGCGGGGACCGGATGAAGCAGGCCCTGATCCCCTCGTTCCAGCAGCATGCCAAGGAGTTGAACTTCGAGTTTGTGGCCGTCTCTGATATCTGGAATCGTCGGCGCGATGAGGGTGCCGCCTTCATCCAGAAGATGGCCGGAACGCCGATCGCCGCGGTCCGGAACAACGACGAACTGTATGCCCGGAAAGATATCGATGCTGTGCTGATCGCGACAGCGGACTTTCAGCATGCGCAGCATGGGATCGAGGCCGTGAAGGCGGGGCGTGATGCGTATGTCGAGAAGCCGACTGCGCATACGATGGCCGATGCGCGGGGCTTTCTTGCAGCGGTCAAGCAATCAAACAAGATCGTTCAGGTGGGGACGCAGCGCCGCAGCACGCCGAGCTATCAGAAGGCGTATGAGTACATCAAGTCGGGTAAGTTCGGCGACATCGTGATGGTCGAGATGACCTGGAATGTGAACCAGCCCGGGCGCTGGCGCAGGCCCGATGTGGTTCCTTTATTGAAGGAAGAGGATACGGACTGGAAGCGATACCTGCTGAACAATCCATACGAGCCGTTCGATGCACGCAAGTATCTCGAGTTCCGGCTCTTCTGGCCATACTCCTCCGGGATTCCGGACCAGTGGCTGGTCCACCAGATCGATACGGTGCACTGGTTCAGCGGCTATCCACACCCTCGGAGCGTGGTGGCGAATGGCGGCAACTACCTTTGGCATGATGGGCGGAAGAACTGGGATACGATGACGGCGGTCTTCGACTACGGTCCGGCGAATGACCTGACGACGGGCTTCCAGGTGCAGTACTCGTCGCGGTTCACGAACTCGGCCGGGGGAGTGAAGGAGCTTTATTACTCGAATGGCGGAATGCTGGATATGGACAAACAGCGGGTCACTCCGGAGGGTGGCCTGACTGCCAAGTCTGCTGCCGAGATGAAGATGCAGCCTAATCAGCTGGCGAGCTTTGCGCTGAGCGAGGATGTGCAGAAGGCGGAGACCTCGGCGAATACGGGAGCCGACCCGCAGACCTCCGCCAACATGCGGAACTGGATGGAGTGTGTCCGGTCACGGAAGACGCCGAACGCGAGCATCGACGCAGGGTATAGCCACTCCGTCGCCCTGTGTATGAATATCGCCGCGATCCAGACCGGCCAGAAGGTGACCTTCAACGATAAGACGCAGCAGGTCATGGTCGGGGGCAAGGTGTATGCGTAAGCTGCTGGTGGGATGGGTGCTGGGACTTACGATGAGCGCATACGGCTCGGATGGAAAGGGTGTCGCGGTCACGCCGGATCAGGATCATCAGCGGGTGGATGTGACGATTGACGGTGCCCCCTTTACCTCCTATGTCTGGCCGACCATTCAAAAGAAGCCCGTCCTCTATCCCCTGATCGCACCCGGAGGGATTGAGGTGTCGCGTGGCTATCCGCTTGCCCCGCGTGAAGGGGAGCGGACGGATCACCCGCACCATGCAGGCATGTGGTTCAGCTATGGAAACGTGAACTCGTTTGACTTCTGGAATAACTCCGACGCGATCAAAGTGGAGGATCGGGGAAAGATGGGGACGATCCGCCACACGAAGATCGTCTCTACGAAGTCCGGTGCAGACAGTGGTGAGCTCGTTGTCGAAGCCGTATGGACGACGGGTGCGGGGCAGGATGTGCTTGCGCAGACGACGCGGTACGTCTTCTCGCGCGGGAAAGGAGCTCGGCGGATCGATGAGATCGTTACGCTGCGAGCGCTGCAGGACGTCGTATTTCACGATGACAAAGAGGGGATGCTCGGCATCCGCGTGGCGCATTTTCTCGAGTCGGCGGACGAGAAGGGCGGAACCTTCACCGATGCCTCTGGCCGTCCGACGGCGGTGCAGACGAGCAATGTTCCCGGGGCAAGCGGCGTGTACCTGACGAGCGAAGGCAAGCGGGGCGGGGCAGCATGGGGCACGCGTGGCCGGGGGTGCGTTCTTACGGGAACTACCAACGGTCATATGGTGAGCATTGCGATCCTTGATCATCCGAAGAACCCGAACTATCCCACCTACTGGCATGCGCGAGGGTATGGGCTTTTTGCGGCCAATCCACTGGGACAGCACATCTTCGATCCAAAGGCCCCGGAGCTTGATTTCACGCTGCATACGGGTCAGGAGACGACCTTCAGGCACCGGGTCGTGCTGCTTGAAGGAGCGCCGACGCCTGCCGAACTCGATCACGATACGGACGCCTTTGCGGCGGCTTACCGCTAGAGATGACACCGGCGGACCTTTCCGCATCGTACGCGCATGACACGCTTGATCGCTCTCACATCCGTACTCTCGATTCTTTCGGTTACAGCTGCTGCCCAGACGCTTCAGACCGATCGCCCAGTCCCCGGTCTGGAGGTCGTCGCAACGTTTAACGGTGCGATGCCCACCGGCGTGACCGTATCCCGGCATCACCGCATCTTCGTGAACTTTCCGCGCTGGGGCGATGATGTCCCGTTTACGGTCGGCGAGGTTGTGAACGGCAAGACGGTCGCCTATCCCGACCTGCAGATTAATGATTGGCCGGGGCGCACGGTGGTCGATCCGAATCATTTCGAGGATAAGGCTGCGAATGCCACACACTTTGTCAGCGTGCAGTCGGTCGTGGTTGATCCGGCGGATCGATTGTGGGTTCTGGATACCGGGGCGCCGCTGCTGAAGGACGTCGTCGCCAGCGGACCGAAGCTGGTGGCAATCGATCTCGCTACGAACAAAGTGATCAAGACTATCCTTCTGCCGGTGGAGACAGCCGGGCTGCATAGTTACATGAACGATATTCGCTTTGACCTGCGTGAAGGTACGCCGCCTTCGACGCCGGGCGCTCACGGCGGACTGATCCCGCCTGCAGTCGATCTGGCAAAGCAGCTTATGACGAACGCACCGTTGAATGGTGCGGCTGCGGAGGGAGGGTCGATCCACGGATTCGCCTACATCACCGACTCGTCTGACCAGGGACCGAATGGGATCGTCGTCGTCGATCTCGCGAGTGGGAAGAGCTGGCGCCGGCTGAATAATCATCAATCGACACTGCCTGAGCCGGGGTTCGTCTCCTTCGCGGAAGGACGCCCGCTCTATCAGACGCAGCCGGGTAAGCCAGCTAGGGCTGTCCGGTTTGGGTCGGACGGAATTGCAATTTCGGCGGATGGAGCTAAGCTGTTTTATTGCACGGTGAGCTCGACGAAGCTTTACTCAGTATCCACCGCGGCGTTGCGGGACCTGTCCCTGTCGGACGACCAGGTCGCTTCTACGGTGCAGCTTGTGACGGGTAAAGGTGGCTCTGATGGGCTGGAGTCGGATGCCGCTGGTGG
>CAZZZQ010000067.1:0-10678 GCA_964658405.1 uncultured Sphingomonas sp. | reverse complement strand
CAAAGATGCGTGAAGACGTCCTAGTTCGTCTGCGTCGCTAGCATCCCAGGCGGCGTTCCAGCCATCGGGTAGGCGTTCAAGGAAACTCCAAAGGGATTTTGCGTTGGTGAAATATGGTGGCGGGCGCGAGTTAAGGCTGGTGGTGCTCTACCCACTTCTCCGCATCATCCGGGAAATCATCCGATGAGCATATCAAAGCGCGGATCTACCTCTCCGCCAGGTACCCGTTTTGCTGAAAAGGTACCCGTTATGCCGGTCGAATAGCGTATAAAGGCGCTACCGGTCGCATACGTTCGCATAAGCACGCATACGGCTAAGCAAGGGCAAGTAAAGGAGTTAGCGGGTCTAAGTGATTAATTGGACGGGTTTAGAAAAGGTGTGGCGGAGAGGGAGGGATTCGAACCCCCGGTACCCGTAAAGGTACGTCTGATTTCGAGTCAGGTGCATTCAACCGGGCTCTGCCACCTCTCCGCTTTTGTGCCGATCGGTCCAGCAGGCGGGAGCCTGTGACGTGATTCAGAGACACGTTGCTGAATGAGAGCTGGCTGAATCATTACTGATCGAAGCGTGCACTCACCAGCGGTTGTACCGGCAGTCTTAGTCTACCGGTAAACCCATTGCAGGTGCAACGTGCGATGGCTTCGCACGGGGGCTGGAAGTTGGAATAGCGACCACCGATCCTTGGGCAAAAGAGCGATCAGTGTGGTGAAGATCCGGCAGGCGGGGTTGCAGTTGCGGGTGCCGGACGGCGCGATGGAACGGAGCGGAGGCTGAAGCTCGCCGGAGTTACGGGATCCGAGTCCTGCGCAACCTGCAGGGTGCCGAGGACCTCCCCGGCCAGGGGCGTCTGGTCGCGAAGCCGGAAGACGAGGACGCCGGGTTGAACCTCCTTTGCAGAGAGCAGGCTGAAGCCGCCGGTCTGCTGCCGGAGGGCGACCTGTGCGGCCGTCGCCGGGGCGAGTGCGACGTTCGGCAGAGCATTGCCGAGAGCGGGATAGCTTGACTGGTTGAAGGCGGCGAGCCAGGCGTAGAGGAGACGGCCTGCGGGTGAATCGGGGATGAGGCCAACCTGGTCTCCAAAGCGCGGAAGACGAACGAGAACAGTGGCATGAACGGGGCTGACGTGGTCGCCCTTGCGGGCAGGCACGGGAGCGTCGGAAGGGTCGCCGAGGACGATGGTATCGACCTGCGAGGGATCATCGTCCTCGTCTTCGGATTTAGGGGCAGACCCGGGAGTAGCGCCCGCTGACCGGGCGGTGCCGGCATCGCCCGAGGTAAGACGCGCCAGCCTGTTCTGCCCCATCGCGTAGAGGATGAGCGCGAGCGCGCCTGAGACCGCGACGATCGCAAGAAGGATGGCTCCGGGCCGAAGCGGCTGCCGCCCGGTCAGGTAGAAGCTGGGTGCTCGAAGAGGGGGCGCTCCCGTCGGAAGAGGTTGCTCCATAGGTAGGCGTCCTTGGAAGGTTGGGGCCAGCTCAGGGCGGTCAGTCCCCGTAGAACTCAGCCGTCACTCGTAGTGTAGATGCAGCTTCATGCGACGGGTGAGTGGTTCGGCCGCCGCCGTTCAATCCTCAGAGCCTGCTTGAGTTGACAGCAGGCGGGTCTGCCGATCAGGATCGTTGCGAGGCCCACGCTGGATACTCAGCCAGAAAGAAGGCAAGGCGGGACAATGAGGATAGCTGGTCTGCAGGACACATTGAGTGCCAGGCTTCCTGCAGAGCAGGCCGGGCGGGCGGGACGAATTCTTCGTGGCGTGATCGCTCTTGCGATGATGCTGGCTGGCCAGTCGATCGCAGGCGGCCAGATGAACATGTCCGCCATGCCTGCGATCGGATCAGTGACCCTCTCAAAGACTGACGCGACGCCGATCTACCAGTCGGCCGGGACGCAGAAGATGGCAGAACGACTACGGGCCGCTTATGCCGGGACCGACTTCAAGCTGGACACGAACAAGGCTGGCGAGCGGGTGAAGTACTATTCGGCTCTGCTGAAGACAAGGCAGCTCTCCCTGCGCGACGATACGGTGGTTCGTGAGCAGCTTGCGCGAGAGATGCTCTACGCCGGGGACAGCGAAGGCACCGTGCGGCAGCTTCAGGAGGTGCGTCGACGGTGGGCGGCGGCGAACGTAGTCATGCCGGAGGATGACGTACGGGAGCTGGGGCGATGGCTCGCGATGGGCTATCTCCGCCTGGGCGAACAGGAGAACTGTGCGCAGATGCATGGCCAGAAGGCCTGTCTCTTCCCGCTAAGGAAAGAGGCTGCGCACACCATGCCGCGCGGCGCGGAGGGAGCGGTGCGAGAGCTGACGGCGTTGCTCGAGCGGGATGCGAATGACTCCGAGTCGCAGTGGCTTTTGAACGTCGCGTACATGCAGCTTGGCCTCTACCCGCAGAATGTCCCCGCGCGATGGTTGATTGCGGACTCCCACTTCCGCTCGGATGGAAACCTGGCGGAGTTCGCTGAGGTGGCGGCGTCCGCCGGGATCGACATTATGAGCCATGCGGGCGGCGTGGTCGTCGAAGACTTTGATGGAGATGGGCGGCTGGACGTGATGGTGACCTCCTCCGGTCCACTCGACCAGATGCACCTCTTTCATAACAAGGGCGACGGAACCTTTCAGGATGTGACTCGAGGGTCTGGCCTGATGGGGGAGACTGGTGGTCTGAACCTCGTTCTGACGGACTACAACAACGATGGCCGCCCCGATGTGCTGGTGCTGCGCGGTGGCTGGTGGGGTCAGCAGGGACGTTATCCCATGTCGCTGCTGCGGAATAACGGCAATGGAACCTTTGACGATGTTACAGAGGAGGCGGGACTGCTCTCGCTGCATCCGACGCAGACGGCGGCGTGGGCGGACTTCGACAAGGATGGATGGCTGGATCTCTTTGTGGGACACGAGTCAGGGGCCGGACAGGGGAACCGTCATCCGTCACAGCTGTTTCGGAACAACCATGACGGGACATTTACGGAGACTCCTTTTGCTGCTTCGCCCGAGATGGGATTTGTGAAAGGGGTGGCCTGGGGGGACTACAACAACGACGGGTGGCCGGATCTCTACGTGTCGGTCATGTATGGCAGGAACAAGCTCTTTCGGAACGACGGCAGGGCAAGTGGAGCGGGCTGGAGTTTCACCGATGTGACAGCCGAAGCCGGAGTCGATAAGCAGGACAACAGCTTTGCATGCTGGTTCTTCGACTACGACAATGATGGATGGCCGGATCTCTTCGTAGCCGGATATGGCGTTGCGACGAAGGACGACGTCGGACGCTTCGAGATGGGGCTCGGCATGAAAGCGGAACGGCCAAAGCTCTACAGGAACATGCATGACGGGACCTTCAAAGATGTGGCCGGCGCCGTGGGACTTGACCGGGCCATCCTTCCGATGGGAGCGAACTTCGGGGATCTGGATAACGATGGATGGCTGGATGTCTACCTCGGGACCGGGGATTCCACCTACCAGGCGCTGCTGCCGAACAGGATGTTTCGCAACGCGGGCGGGCGGCGCTTTGAAGATGTGACCACGGCAGGCGACTTCGGCCACCTGCAAAAGGGCCACGGCGTTGCGTTCGCAGATCTGCGTGGAAGCGGATTTGAGGATGTCTTCGAGGAGATGGGCGGAGCGCAGCCTGGCGACATCTACCAGAGTGCGCTGTATAGAAACCCAGGGAATGGAAACCACTCAATCACGCTCCTGCTGGAGGGCGTGAAGAGCAATCGTGCCGGGGTTGGAGCGCGCATTGAAGTAATCGTGAAAGAACCCGGAGAGAAGGAAAGGCACATCTTTCGGACGGTGGGGTACGGCTCCAGCTTCGGCGGGAATCCGTGGCGACAGCACATCGGAATCGGAAGAGCCGCCCGCGTGCAGGAGATCGTAGTGCGATGGCCGGGCGGCAACACGGATTCAGCCGCGGGAGTCGAGGGAGACCGCAGCTATCGGTTCACGGAAGGCGGCAGGCTCGAGGTTCTCGCTGCGCGCTAACGGAAGGCGAGACCATCGCCAGCCCGGAAGCTTTTCGTCCACAGAGAGAGACAGCGTCGGGGAGGAGAGCGTCGACGCCGTTCGCTGGAAAGCCTGCATGATGGCAGCGAAGAAGGTGGGGAGTAGCCTTCGCTGCTCCCTCCTCTCGCGTTCGCGGGAGGTTCTAATGTGATTTGAAGGTTTGACGCGGGGTGGGCTTGTAGTGGTAAAAGCGGTGCCCGCAGAGATTACAGCGAAACGGCCAAAGGTCCAGGGCGCTCAGCACATGTTCGCTTCGACTCCGGCGGGATCGATAGGCATCTGTCTTCAAGCATTTCGAGCAATGGACCATACAGGGTTGGCCTGTTGGAGCCAGGTTAGTGTTGCGGTTATAGAACGGCATGTTGCTCTTCACCTCATTCTGACTGACTCTGCACTGACGCATATCATTCCGTCGGGAACGGAGAATGCGTCCCGGACTCGGAGCAGTCCGGTTCTAATCTTGGTCTTGACGGTTCCCAGGGGAAGCCCGGTCTCCTGTGCAATCTCTGAATGCGTCATGCCGCGATGAAAGGCCATCTGCACCAGAAAGCGCATCTCCTCCGGCAGTTCCTGGATAAAGAGAGCCGCCCGCTCCGCCATCAGCTCATGTTCGGACTTGGTCTCCTGGTCACAGGACGAGGCAATCGACACATCCTCGATGCAATCCATCGGGCGCCGCTGCCGTGAACGCATGATGTCACACGCGCGATTCCGGGCGACCGTTGTCATCCAGGCCGAGAAGGAATGAAACTGATTTGAGAGGACCTCAGGCCGTCGCCAGATCATCATGAACACATCCTGGACGACATCCTCGGCGGCGGATTGATCCCGGAGCACGCGGATTGCGGACCAGTAGACCACCTTCGAGTAGCGATCGTACAGGATCGCCATACCCGCCTCATCACCCTGGATCACTTGCTCAAGCAGGTAAGCGTCCGAGGGCTCGGCCGGCTGCGATGCTCCCGGGAATGGCCTCTCGGGGTGGGGGGTAGGGAGTTTACCGGCCTGCGAGACTGCTCTTGTTACCGAAATAATGCCCATCGGTAAGTCTCCACAGCTTGATCCGGTATTTTTTTCGGCCCTTTGCGAACAATTTTCCGGCTTCAAGATGTTTTCTCCCTAAATGACGACGACGACTCATTCTGATCTGTAAAAAGTACAGTGTCAATGAATATTTTTGGCTACTTAAGTAACATAGCAAGTTATTTACGTAATCGACGTCCCGGCGGGTAAATATTTCTTTCTAAAGGACATGCAGGATCGCAGAAGCCATGCCCTTGGTAAGGGCTGTCCAAAGCCGAGATCGCGCCGATAGACGGATAGGGCGCAACGGTACGGAAGGGCGTTTTGCCACTCCCTCCGGCATCCCTACTCTCACACCGGTGGTTGTCATGCTGAATGTTCTCTTGATCGATGATTCTGCAGTCATACGGAAGATGCTGAGACGTGTGCTCGGCGATCACGCGCTTGGAGTGACTGAAGTCTTTGAAGCTGCGGACGGGCAGGAGGGGCTGGCCGTGCTCGCCAGGGTGGAGGTACAGCTGGTGCTGTGCGACGTAAATATGCCGGTCATGGATGGCCTTGAGTTTCTGCAGGAGTTGCGGAAGCAGGAGGACCGTCGAACCATCCCCGTGCTGATGGTCACGACCGAGAGTGGACAGGAGAGCGTCTTCAAAGCCCTGCAGCTTGGGGCGCGCGGCTACGTACGCAAGCCGTTCACGCCGGATGAGGTGAAACAGAAGGTCGTCGAGTGCCTGAAGCCGATTCTTGTGTAGGGGCATTCGCACAGGAACTGCGTGAGAGGAGTCTTAGAGTTCTGCTCATAAAGTGGTCTTCCACCTGCTCCTCACTCGATATTCGATAGTGCAATACGGCTATGAACCTCGGAGGCGCAGTGGAGCTACAACGGGCTGGGGCCCTGATCGATGCGACATCAGGCATGAGTCTGGCAGAGATGCAGCCGTGGCAAATGCCGCGAGCTGCAACGTCCGAGATTGCTGAGGCAGAGTGGGCCTGCTACGACGGCCTGATGATGCAGGTCTCCGTGATGATCCCCCTCCAGGAGGTCTCGCTGGCCTATATCGCGGGCATGGTCACCGGCACGATTCTACGTTCTGTCTGGGCTGTTTCGGAGGATGTGCCCCTCGTTGTCGGCGACACCTTCCTCGCAAATGTCTGCTTCGAGCCTGCCGGGGCGTCCCTCGGCGTGCGGATCAGTGACTTCGCCCCTCGAACTCCGCCGGTGGATCTGCGACGCGTCACGCTTCATGAGGCGTCGATGGATCCGGTCCATGAGCTTGATCTGCTTCATGTCCTCGAGGTCCGCATGGAGCTGCTCTTCGGAACCATGAAGATCTCTCTGAATGACCTCACACGTCTGGCGCTCGGCGATATCGTGAGGCTGAACCGTCCGGTCAATGGGCCGGTCGAGATCACCTCGCGAGGGCGTGTCATCGCGAGTGGAACGCTTCTGTTCGTAGATGGCTGCTACGCCGTCCAGATCGAAAAGACCGCACCCATGTCGCGCGTCCTGCAACAAAGCTGAGATGGATCCCAGGGAGAGACGATGAGTGAACCGGAGCTGAACCAGAGTGCAATTGATTCGTTATTCTCAGTAAACGGCTCCGAGCAGAAGATCGCTCCGGTCGACTTCCAGAAGCGGAAATCGCTCACGGTCGATCAGATGCAGCTGCTGATCGCTGAAAATATCGTGTTTGCCCGCAGCAGCAGCGATCGCCTTTCTGCATGGCTCAATACAAATGTAAGCATCCAGATGATGGCGGCGGAACGGGTGCTCTTTTCGGAGCATCTTGCGACGAGCGACGTCAAGGGGACGTACTATGGCGAGGCTCGTTTTTCGTCGTCGCAGCCGATTCTATTCTCACTCGACAACTCCTTCATCGGCGCAGTCGTTCACCTTGTACTGGGAGGCGCGAGCACGATTCCAGAGCCTTTGGGTGATCGCCCCCTGACCTATATCGACTCGGCGCTGATGGAGGTTCTACTCACCACGGTGTGCGCTGAGCTGAACCAGATCTGGACGTCCTGCGATCTGATCGCAACCTATAAGTCTGAGGTCATCTCCGCCAATATCGGCAAGATCTTTGCCCAGGAGGAGTATCTCCTTGTCTTCACGTATGAGATGAAGATCGGCACGGTGGAGGGTGTTGTGCAGGTGGCCCTCTCAACCACGATTGCGGACACGCTCCTGCGTCAACTCGACCGCAACGATACATCCCGGACCCAGCCGCCGGAGACCAGAGCAGAGATCTACAACCGGCTTGAAACAACCCGCCACAAGGCCCATCTGCGGTCCCCGTCGTTCAGGATTCGCGTCGCTGATCTGATCGAGATGGCACCAGGAACACTCCTGCCCTGCGGGATATCTCATCAAGCACCGGCGAGCTTCGGCGTGCAGGGTGGCCGGGTCTGGAAGGCGAAGGCAGGAACCCGGGAGGGCCGTATCGTAGCCCAGATCTTCGAGTAAGCTCTCGCGATGGAGCGGGTGAATTATTGCCGAGCCGGGAGCATGGCGATCTGAGCAACTGCGCCATCCTCAGCCTGGATCAGTTTGAATCGGACCTTGAGGGAGTGCTCGGCGATCTGGATCGGAATCGTTGTGAAGTCCTGCTCAGAGCTGTCCGTGGTGATTTCGCCACGCAGTATGCTCGGGATGCTGAGGCCAAGAGCCCCACAGCACTCTTCCACTTCGGTCTTCATTCCGCCGAAGATGATATTCGTTACCTCGGCCATCGCATCCAGGGCGTCATCATTCATCAGCACCTCCTCTGTGCCCAGCATGTGATTCGCAAGGTCACATGCGAACTCCGGAGTGCAATCGATCATCCCGGTCCCGGTCCAGCGGCCGCGCCACCCGATGACACTGGAGATTCGCTCGCCCGTTTCGTCAGCAGTTGCGGAGTCCTGATCGTCATCGATGTGGGCATCCATGCCGGCCATCACTCGTAGCGTCTTTATGATGCCAGAGCGAACAGCCTGCGTGGCAATCTCCAGGAGATCGTGCTGGCTTTTCGTTTCCATCGCAGGCACCTATGAGGAGTTGATTGAAAGGCAGAGCCATTCAGTCAGTACATCGGCCTGGAGGTCTCGAGCACGAGTCGAGACGGTAAAGACCTAGTAGTGCTACTACCTTCATGATTGCAGGTGTTACTGCCGATGACCTGTTTGGCATGTCACTGAGCTACCGACGCTGATGAGGGCAAACATGAAGCAAACAGATTCGCGGAGCGTTGGGCTCCCGGAGTCAGCCGGGAAAAATCTCATCTTCTCGCTTGGCCAGGAGGAGTTCGGGATCGGCGTGTTGCATGTCAAAGAGATCATCGGGATGCAGGAGATCACCTCCATCCCAAATATGCCGCAGCACGTGAGGGGAGTGATCAATCTTCGTGGCCAGGTCATTCCCGTGATCGATCTCTCACTGAAGCTGGGCTTCCTTCCTCGGGAGTACACAGACCGCACCTGCATTGTCGTCGTACGAATTGCGACGAGTGCCCGCGAACGTTTGATCGGCGCAATCGCCGACGGTGTCACCGAGGTGCTGACCATTCCCGACGACGACGTCGAGCGCAATCCGGACTTCGGGAATGGAGAGTCGATGCCCTTTCTGCTCGGCATGGCGAAGGTGCGAGGAACGGTGAAGCTGCTGCTCGACGTCTCCAGGCTCTTCAGTACGGACGCGCTGCTGGCAGACACACGTGCTTCGTAACGATGACTGAAGGCAATCAGCGTTGTGCTTCAACGCTCACGCCTAAGACCCGAATACTCCAAAGAGCACTGTCACAAAAGGGCCATTATGATTGCAGAGTTTAAAAATGATCCTGAGATTCTTGCGGACTTTGTGCTTGAGTCCAGCGAGCATCTGCTCCAGATTGAGGAGCATGTCCTCCTTCTTGAAAAAGATCCGCTTCTCTTCCCTCTGCTGCATTCGATCTTTCGCGGCTTTCACAGCATCAAGGGTCTTGCAGGGTTTCTGGAGCTGGCTGACGTTCAGTCTGTAGCGCATGAGACCGAGACCCTTCTCGACCATGCCAGAAATTCGAAGCTCGAAATCACCCCCGTTCTCATCGATCTGGTGCTCGATGTTTCGGAGTATCTCCGGGAAGAGATCAGGATCGTGCAGACGCGCCTCGACCGGACGTTCGTTGCCTCCGACCACAGTAATCTCGACCTTCTGGAACGGTTAGCCTTAGCGATCCGATCGGTTGCAGAAAAGCCTTGTGAAGTACGCCCCGCTGACTCGGCCATGGAATGTGGCGGAGCGGCTCTGGGTAGTATTCCGCAGCCTGATTTCTTTGAGGCTGATCCACTGATCTTCACCGCAGGATTGTCCGCTGTGGATGGAACACTTCCTTCTCCGCCTTCGACGGTACACTCTCAATCCTCGACGACCATCCGGGATGCTCTAAGGTCTGACCCGCAGCCGCCCGCCCAGGCCGCTCCAGGCACCGCTCTGCATGCAACGATTCGCGTTGATACCGCCAGACTCGATCGTCTCATCGATATGGTGGGGGAGATGGTGATCGCCCAGTCGATGCTGGGTGCGGCGTCCCTGCAAGGGGCAGAGCGCAGCGGCGGAGAGATAGCACAACTCGCACGCATCACGAGCGAGATACAGCGATGCGCACTTAGTATGCGGATGATGCCGATCGGCCCGCTCTTTCAGAAGAATGCAAAGATGGTGCGGGATCTTGCACGACGAACGGGAAAGCATCTCACCCTTCATCTGTCCGGTGAGTCGACGGAGCTTGATAAGGCAATCGCGGAGGCCCTCGCTGATCCGCTGCTTCATATGATCCGCAACGCTCTCGATCATGGGATCGAGCTTCCGGAGGAACGCGTCCGCCAGGGAAAGCCGGCAACCGCAACCCTGAGGATCTCTGCTGAACATCGAGCAGGGCAAGTCGTGATCGCGATCGCCGACGACGGCCGGGGCCTTGATGCGGAGAAGATTCGCGCCAAGGCGCTTGATAAGGGGCTTATCGAAGAGAACGCGCTACTCTCCGCGGGAGAGATCTTCGAACTCATCTTCGCTCCGGGCTTTTCAACGGCCGAAAAGATCACCGACCTCTCCGGCCGGGGAGTTGGAATGGATGTTGTCCGGAAGCATGTCGAGGCCCTTCGGGGTCGAATCGAGATCAGCTCCGAGCCAGGCAAGGGGACGACCTTTTCCATCTATCTTCCGCTCACGCTTGCGATCATTGAAGGCCTCGTTGTCGTAATCAGCGATCACCAATATGTCATCCCGCTGCTCTCAATCCGCGAGATGTTTCGGCCGGTGGCTGGGCAGATCGTAAGCGTTCATGGCAATGAAGAGATGATCCTGGTTCGCGATCGTCTTCTTCCTGTGCTCAGACTTCATTCACGCCTCAACATTGAGCCTCGAAAGAAGGACATTCGTGATGACTTGCTCGTGATCTGCGAGGTCTCGGGGAGGCTCTTTTGTCTCGTCGTCGATGGATTGATCGGGCGCCAGGAGATCGTCATTAAAGGGCTTGATGAGGTCTTCAGAGGAATCAAGGCAATCTCCGGATCAACGATTTTGAGTGATGGCCGGGTTGGATTGATCATTGATGTCGCCGGGCTTTTGCTTTCGACTCAGAGTCTGCCGGAGGTCTCTGCTGCATGACTCATTCGAAGAGGAACGATACCTTTCCGGGG
>CAZZZQ010000066.1:0-10751 GCA_964658405.1 uncultured Sphingomonas sp. | reverse complement strand
GATCTCTTCGGTTGGTGCGAGAGGCTGCTCCCTCGCCAGAGGTGCAATCAGGCCTGGAGGGGCTCTTCGGCACACTCGGTCTCTGGCTGGGAGAACGCGAGCGTACATCGATCCCGCCCGGACTTCTTGCTTGCGTAGAGCGCTCTGTCGGCCTGCTGGATCCAAAAAGCAGGGTCCTCGATACAGAGCGGGTCCAGCGCGGAGATTCCAATGCTGATGGTGATGATTCCAAGCGGGCTCCGCTTGTGTTCAATCATGAGCCCGCGAACCCGTTCCAGCATGTCGTCGGCAACAATCTGGGCCCCTGCGGCACTTGTCTCAGGAAGGAGAATCGCAAACTCCTCACCGCCCCATCGCGCCACAAAGTCGGACGCTCGACTGGATCGCTTCCGCAGGGCGCCTGCAACCTGTCTCAGGCAGTTATCGCCCGCCTGGTGGCCGTACATATCGTTGTACAGCTTGAAGTAGTCGACATCTACCATCAGCAGCGCGGTCACGTTCGTGGCGATCCGCGCACCGCGAAGCTGTTCTCGAACCTCCGCGTCGAAGGCCCTGCGGTTGGGGAGCTCCGTGAGCGCGTCGGTCAGGGCAAGCTCTTTCATGGTCTGCCGATCGCGTGAGAGCTTATCCATCTCCGTCGTAAGGATCGACTCGACGTTCTTGAAGCCGGAGATATCGCGAACGGTTCCGACGTAGCCGCGGACGTCTCCGGACAGATCGTCGAAGTAAGCGCGGGCGGTCGCTTCCACCCATCGGTAGCCTCCCGCCTTCTGCGCGATGCGGTAGTGAATGGCATGCTCCTGCTTGCCTGCGATCATGCTCTCGAACATCATCTCGACGACGCTGCGGTCATCCGGATGTAATGTGCTCATGCGTTCCATGGCGAGGTACTCTTCCGGAGTCCAGCCGGTAAGACGTTCGCTGGCTGCAGAGATATACCGGTGGTTCCCATCGAAGGAGGAGAGCACGATCATGTCCGCGGCGTTCTCGAGCAGGATGCGATGGATCGCCCGTGCATCCTCTGCGGACCGTTCCGCTCGTCGGCGTTCATCGAGCAACGCGCCGATCGGGAATGCCGTCGCCACCCCCATCCAGAGAAAGGCCTGGAGCAGGAGGATCCGCCCTTCGGGGGTCTGCACTCGCGAGAGAGGGATCGGCCCGTGTCCATGCGCCGTGGCGTAGCTGGCAATAATCGAGAGCGTCATCGAGACGTAGATCGCACCTTCGAGGCCAAGGGCAAAGACGATCAGAACCATCGGTGGAAAGACCACGAAAAGAAGGGGATAGCGGCCCTGCCAGAATACGAACGCAGTTGCAATCGTGAAAAGCGCGGCTGCCGGGATCCCCCTGGGAAGGATCGGTCGAAGTTTGCTGAAGCTGCGATACTCACCGGTCAGAAGAAAGAGCATGACTGGAAAGACCACGGCGATGCCGAGCGAATCGGAGAAGACGACGCTGGGGACTACGAAAAGATAAGGCTTGTGGACAATGGCCGCAATCGTGATGCTGGTAATGGCGCCAGTCGCGATCGGCCCGGCGAAGGTTGCGGAGAGGAAAAGCAGCAGATTCTTTGTATGCTTGAGATCTTCAAACCCCTGAATACCGCGGCTGAGGATGACCCCGCATATCCATACATCGATCACGGTCAGCAGCGCGATGTCGAGGGTCAGAGGAAACGGGAGACCGACCAGGATTCCCCCCAGCATTACCGCGGGGATTCCTGCAAGCAAACTACTGAACCGCACCAACGGCATCCGCCAGCTGGGCAGGATCAGCGCGAGCTGGATGGCTGTAAGCGGCCAGATATAAATGTACTTATGGGTCCCGCCCGGCGACTTGTAGACGAGTACGATGACCAGCAGGCTCGCTACAAAAACAGTCAATGCGGCCGTTGACGGTTTCGTATCTTTAAAAAAAGACTGGAATTTCTTCATCCCGTCCATCCCCAAATTGTTCAATCTAATCGTGTTATACAAGGTTACCAGCTAAATGCAAGGACTAATTACTAAAGTAATTTAAACGTAGAAAGACCCTCGTTTTGCAAGGGTCTTTCCAGCCAAAAAATCCTTCTTGTTAGTAGTCCTGGAACTCGCCGCCGGCCGGCGAACTCGGCAGAGGTTGTATCAACGCGGTTCCGGCAGATTTATAAACCACTCCGCCCTTCATGACAAACTGCACCCGCTCCATCTCCGTTATGTCGCTGAGTGGGTTACCTTTGACCGCGATCAGATCGGCAAAACGACCCGTCTGGATCGAGCCCTGCGTGTCAAGCACTCCCAGCAGGTCGGCGGCGTTATGCGTCGCCGTAAAGATCGCGTCGCCTGGCGTCATGCCTGCTGATACAAGCAGAGCAAACTCGTGAGCGTTTGCGCCGGTCGATGTATCCGTTCCGAACGCAATCTTCACGCCTGCCTTATAAGCCTCTGCAAGCATGTGCTTCATCAGCGGCGTGACCATCAGGGCCTTCTGGGCGCTCGATGGATTTAGCCGCTCCGGGTGCAGGCGGGCAGTCTCGTTGACCTGGTCAGCGACAAGCAGCGTGGGAACTAGATAAGTCCCGTGCTGCACGAAGAGCTTGAAGCTTTCGGCATCGGCGTAGGTGCCGTGCTCAATCGAGTCGACGCCGAGGCGAACTGCATTATCGATCGCCTCCTTGCCGTGAGCGTGTGCGGCAACTTTTAGACCTAGCGAGTGAGCGGTGTCGATCGCCGACTTAATCTCCTCGTTCGTCATCAGCTGCTCGCGAGGATCGTCGCCGATCGAGAGCACGCCGCCCGACGGCATGATCTTGATGACATCGGCACCGCGGCGCTTGTGCTCGCGAACCTCCTTCATCATCTCGACGGGGCCATCGGCGACGCTGCCGTGCCAGTTGCTGCTCTGCCACGCCGGGTCAATGCCGTTGCGAGGATCGCTGTGGCCGCCGCTCGGGCCAAGTGGCTCCAGCGATACGAAGACGCGCGGTCCGGGAACCCAGCCGCGATCGATCGAGTGCTTCAGTGCAAGGTCCATGCCGTCGCCGCTGCCCATATTGCGGACAGTGGTGAAGCCCTCGTCGAGGATCTTGCGTGCGGTCACCGTTGCGCCCATCGAAGCTTCAAGCTCGCTGACGGTCAGACGTGCGGCGAAGACGTTCATGCCCGTCTGCGGCGGACCCATGTGCTTATGCGCATCGATCAGTCCGGGAAGCAGCGTCTGGTCGCCGAGGTCGATCACGGTTGCACCGTCCGCGGTGGCGGTTCCCGGGCGGACCTCCGTGATCTTGCCGCCGGTAATGGAGACACTGACCGGACCCTGCAGCGTCTTCGAGACGCCGTCGATCATGTGGGCTGCGTGGACGACGATAACCTTCGCTGGTTTGGGCCCATCCAGCGCCACAACCGCCGGGACTGCCATAAGACACACCGCCGCAAGAACGCCTCGCATGCAAAGCCTCCATAAGCCTTTCGGCTCGGATCAATTGAATTCTGGTGGGTTGAGTCTAGCAGACAAAGAAAAGCCCGGCCGAAGCCGGGCTTTCCGTGACAACGATGAGGTTAGATATCGAGGTTCTTTACGTCGAGCGCATTCTCTTCGATGAAGCGGCGGCGGCTTTCGACGTCCTCGCCCATCAGCGTAGTAAAGATCTCCTCGCACGCGGCGATGTCCTCAAGCTTGACCTGCATCAGGGTGCGACGTTCGGGGTCCATCGTCGTATCCCAGAGCTGGGGCGCGGTCATCTCACCGAGTCCCTTGTAGCGCTGGACCTGGTACTCCTTGCGACCCTGCTCGATCACGTAGTCGAAGACCTCGCGTGGCGTCTTCTTCTCAACGGGATCCTGGTTGATCTTGCTGGAGCGCTTGGCCGGCTTGGCCTCGGCAACCGTACCCGGTGCCTGGGCGTCGACAGCGACACCCTCTTCCGATGCAATCTCCTCAGCCTCGTCCGCCGCATCCTGGATGACGGCCGCGGCAGTCTTTGGAGCGTAGGAGATGGTGAACGGAGCCTGAAGCTGATCCTTGATCTGTGCGTACTTGCCGAGCAACTGACGGGATTCGGCAGCGTTGGCGAGTGCCCAGTCGATCTTGCGGACAGCGCCCTGCGAGTCGGTAAAGGCGACCGACCAGGTCTGGTGTTCCTCGTCGTAGAACGGAGCATCGACTGCGCGGAACTGGTACTCCTTGCGGATGGCCTCGAGACGCGCCTGCATCTGGATCAGCTTGTCTGACGGCGTCGGTGCGGCGTTCTCGGGGACTGACTGGAAGTCCGTGCGATGGGCCGGATCCTTGCCGTCATGCGCGAAGAGCTCGGTGAAGGCGAGCAGTGCGTCGTCGTTGCGGAGACGCTTGCCGACCTTATCGAAGTAGCCGAGATAGTCATTCAGCTGGCCCATGAAGGTCGTCAGGCCTGCTCCCTGGAGCTGCGTCTTGTCCGGCCCGTAGGTCAGGATCATCCCGTCTGAGGCGCGCGTTACCATGACGTCGACATACTCGCGCTCATCCTTGATGTATTGCTCAAACTTGCCCTTCTTGATGCGGAAGAGCGGCGGCTGGGCGATGTAGACGTGCCCGCGCTTGATCAGCTCCGTCATGTGGCGGAAGAAGAAGGTCAGCAGCAGCGTGCGGATGTGCGATCCGTCGACGTCTGCATCGGTCATCAGGATCAGCTTGCCGTAGCGGAGCTTGGTTGCGTCGAAGTCGTCCTTGCCGATGCCGCAGCCGAGGGCCGTGATCATGGCACGAATCTCCTCGTGGCCCAGCATCTTGTCGTAGCGGGCCTTCTCGACGTTGAGGATCTTACCCTTGAGGGGAAGGATGGCCTGGAAGCGGCGATCGCGGCCCTGCTTGGCGGTTCCGCCTGCCGATTCACCCTCGACCAGGTAGAGCTCGCAGCGGTCAGGCTGGCGCTCGGAGCAGTCAGCAAGCTTACCGGGAAGTCCGCCGCCATCGAGCGCACCCTTGCGACGGGTAAGGTCACGAGCCTTGCGGGCCGCTTCACGGGCGCGTGCCGCGTCGATCGCCTTGTTGATGATCTTCTTGGCAACCTGCGGATTCTGCTCAAGGAAGCCTCCGAGGCGCTCGTTGACGAAGGCCTGCACGGTGCCGGCGATGTCGGAGTTGAGCTTGCCCTTGGTCTGGCCTTCGAACTGCGGCTGCGAGAGCTTTACGCTGATGACCACTACGAGACCTTCGCGGACGTCGTCGCCCGAGAGGTTCTCCTTCACGTCCTTGAAGAGGCCGAGTGACTGACCGGCGGCGTTGATGGTCCGGGTCAGCGCGGTCTTGAAGCCGGACAGATGGGTTCCGCCATCGATCGTGTTGATGTTGTTCGCGAAGGTGAAGACGGTCTCGGAGTAAGCGTCGTTATATTGAAGCGCAATCTCCATGGCGACGTTGTCACGCTCGGCCTCCATGTAGATCGGCTTGTCGTGGAGGACCTGCTTGCCCTTGTTCAGGTGCTTGATGAACTCCGCGATGCCGCCGACGTACTTGAACTCCTGGTGCTTGCTGTCGCCGGTCTTCGCGTCCGTGGTCCGCTCGTCGGTCAGGTGGATCTCGAGGCCCTTGTTCAGGAAGGCGAGCTCGCGGAGGCGCTGTGCAAGCGTGTCGTAGTTGAACTCGTGCACGGTGAAGATGGACTTGTCGGGGAGGAAGTGGACCTTGGTCCCCTTCCGCTTGGTCGGGCCCATCTTGCGGAGCTTGCTGATCGGCGCACCCTTGCTGTAGTCCTGTTCCCATGCGTAGTCGTCGCGCCAGATCTCGACGTCGAACTCCTCCGACAGGGCATTGACGCAGGAGACGCCGACGCCGTGCAGACCACCCGACACCTTGTAGTTCGAGGCGTCGAACTTACCGCCGGCATGCAGCATGGTCAGGACGACCTGAACGGCCGGCATGCGCTCACCGTTGATGACCTTGTCGTCAACCGGGATCCCGCGGCCGTCGTCGACGACCGTAATCGAGTTATCGACATGGATGGTGACGTCGATGCGTGTGGCATGGCCGCCGAGGGCCTCATCGACCGAGTTATCGACAACCTCGTAAACAAGATGGTGCAGGCCCTGCTCACCGGTCGAGCCGATGTACATGGCGGGACGCAGGCGAACGGCCGCGAGCCCTTCAAGGACCGTGATGTTCTCGGCCGAGTAGCCGCCGCCCTCTTTCTTGGCGGGGATGGCTGCGTCAGGTTGAAGGTCCAGAAGAGCGGAATCCGTGGGAACTGCAGTCGATGCCATCAAAGCTCCGTGCGGCGCCGCCTGAGAGGCTGGCCTCAGGGTAGGCCCGCTTGCTCCTGGTTGACCGAACTCCTGTCTTTTCAGTGGCTTACGGGCGGAGGCGCCGGCAATTTTCTAACCCGAGTATAGCATAATCGCCCGGTATTCAGGCCTCTTCGAGGAGTTCTGCCTCACTGTAGCCGAAGCGCTTTATAGTCTTTCGTCACGTCGCTGAAGGTAATGGATTGACTCGGTTCGGGCAGAAGCACTCTATGATCGGGTCAACACCCACGATCGATCGTTTCGGCTCACCCTTTTCGCCCGTTCTGTTTTGTAGAAATCATCTGGCCGGTCAAATCCGGCCTCTGTATCTATTTCTGCGGAAGCAGCGGGAGTCCTCCATGCATTCTTTGAGGCAGCGTCATCTCAAGCCGCTCGACGGGTTGCGCGGGTTTGCGATCCTGATGGTCATCTGCTCCCACGCATTCTCGTCGAACTCCGAGAGTGGGGGGAAGCTCGTTCGTCTGATGGGCGTTGTACTGAGCTACGGAATGTTCGGGGTCGACCTCTTCTTTGTGCTCTCCGGATTTCTGATCACCGGCATCCTGGTCGACACAATGGGGAGCGAGGGCTACTTCTCTACCTTCTATAGGAGGCGGATCCTCAGGATCTTTCCCCTCTACTATGGAGTCCTCTTCACGCTCCTAGCCCTAACCCCGCTGCTCCATCTGCACTGGAACGGCATGGGACCTTTCCTGCTTACCTACCTTCAGAACCTTCGCCCTGTGCAGATCGTCACGTTCACCGTCGGGCGGGGAATCGCGCTCAACCACCTTTGGTCGCTTGCGATCGAGGAGCAGTTCTACATGGTGTGGCCGCTGATCGTCTTTTTCGTGCCCGGCCGCCGACTCTTCCGGACGACCCTTGCGCTGGCAGTCGGGGCGTTATTGCTGCGATTTGCCCTGATTCTGCACGGCGTAGGGCCGGAGGCGATTCATGTGAACACCGCGACCCGTGCGGATACGCTCCTGATCGGAGGCCTGTTCGCCCTGCTCTATCGCTCAGGCTATTGGAGCCGGATTCTCAGGCTGGCTCCGTGGGGCTTTCTGGCGGCCTCCTCCGTCATTCTGACGTCTATCCTCATGATGGGAAGGGAGTTCTTCCCGCATCCGGCCTTCTCGCTAAGAGCGCGACTCTGGATGGATGGTCCTCGATACACCCTGCTGGCACTTGCTGCGGCCTGCCTTCTAGCCTGGTCACTGCGGCCTGATTCGATGGCGGGATGGATCTTCAAGCGAAGCTGGCTGTGTTTTCTGGGGAGGTACAGCTACGGAATCTACGTGCTCCACATGATCCCGCTCTCGTTTCTGGTCGGATCCCAACGAGCGATCCTTTTCCAGTGGACCCATAGCAAACTGCTCTCGGTGGCACTTGCGGGATTTTCCAGTCTAGCGATCGGGATCTCCGCGGCCTATCTCTGCTTTCACCTCTACGAGAAGCCGTTCCTGCGGCTCAAGCGACCCATAGAGCACGTCCCGGTGCAGCCAAAGGCGGTCGTCGAAACTCCTGAAGCTATCCTGGCCGTTCTCTGATAAACTCATAGGGTTGTTGAAACATAGTCTTTTTCTGTCAGGAACACCATGCCAAAGATGAAGACCCACAGTGGCGCAGCGAAGCGCTTTCATAAGACTGGTACCGGCAAGTTCAAGCGCGGCCAGTCGAAGATGCGCCATATCCTCACCTCGAAGGCGACCAAAACCAAGCGTAAGCTCGGCGGGTCTGCCATGATCTCCGAGGCGGATCACCACGTTGTGTCCCGCATGCTGCCATACGCCTGAGTTTCAGGCGAGGTCAGAGTTTTTTGAGTCGAGCCGCTCGCAAGAGCAATGGGTCAGAATCGCGTTGAGGCCCCTGGGTTGTTGAAGCAGCCCACCGAGACTTGAAGTTGCATAGCGAGTGAAGAGGCCACCTTTACCTCCAGCCGCTGAAACGATGTACGCAAATAGGAGAGCACTATGCCCCGTGTAAAACGGAGTACGAAACGTAATGATCGCCGCAAGAAGATCCTCAAGCGCGCGAGTGGTTACTTCCTCACCAAGTCCAAGCTGTACCAGGCTGCGCAGGAGGCCGTCGAGCGCGGTCTTATGTTCGCCTACACCGGACGTAAGCAGAAGAAGCGTCAGTTCCGTTCGCTCTGGATCGTCCGCATCGGCGCCGCAAGCCGCCAGCATGGGATGAGCTACTCGACCTTCATCAACGGCCTGAAGCGCGCCGGCAACCAGCTGGATCGCAAGATCCTCGCCGACATCGCTGCAAACGATACCGCAGGGTTCGCCGCACTGATCGCCCAGGCAAAGGCTGCACCGCCGACGGTTTCGAAGACGGCTGCCTAAGTCGTTTCTGTTGAATAAAACTAAAGGGTACGGCTTTATGCCGTACCCTTTGGTTTTTATCCCCACGTCGTTCAAGTAACGTATTCTTAGCTTTATGGCTGAACTTACTTCTGCCCAGGAACCACCCGTGCCCAATTCTGTCTCCTTTGAGTCGTGGGGGCGATATCCCACGTATCCTGCCCGGATCATTCCTCTCAACTGGCAAACTGACTACCCCTCCGCAATCGCAGGCGTCCACGATGGTGTACTCCCCGTCGGCATGGGCCGGAGCTACGGCGACGTCTGCCTTCTGAAGGACGGCAATCTCCTTCTTACAACTGGCATGAACCGGTTGCTCGACTTCGACCCGACGACCGGCATCCTGACTGCTGAGGCCGGCGCGACGCTGGCCCAGATTCTCGACTTCGCCGTGCCGCTCGGATTCTTCCTCCCCGTCACGCCTGGAACGAAGTACGTGACGCTCGGCGGTGCAATTGCTAATGATATCCATGGCAAGAACCACCATGTCGCCGGGACCTTCGGCTCCCATGTGACGGAGTTCGAACTGGTCCGGTCGGATGGAACGCGCAAGATCTGCTCGCCGATTGAAAACCTGGACTACTACGCCGCGACCATCGGCGGCCTGGGGCTTACCGGCGTCATTACCTGGGCGAAGCTGCGGATGAAGCCGATCGTCTCGCGGATGATCGACTACGAGGGGATCCAGTTCCACGGCATCGACGAGTTCCTCGACCTCACACGGCAGAGCGAGCACATCGAGTACACCGTCAGCTGGATCGACTGCGCGTCCACCGGCAAGAACTTTGCTCGCGGCGTCTTCATGCAGGGCGATCACTCGAAGGTTCCGGCGGAGTTGAAGCCCTCGCCCGAGCCGAAGCTGATCTTTCCCTTCGACGCGCCCGGGTTTGCGCTGAACCATACGACCGTCAGCATGTTCAACACAGCCTTCTTCCATAAGCAGATGAAGCCCCGCGTCTCAGCTCTTCAGGACTACGAGCCGTTCTTCTACCCGCTGGATAAGGTCCTGCACTGGAACCGGCTCTATGGCAGCAACGGCCTGCTGCAGTTTCAGTACGCCATCCCGTGGGAGAGCGCCCGCGAGGGGACGATTGCGATTCTGCAGGAGGTGGCGAAGTCCGGCCTGGCGTCGTTCCTCGCCGTGCTGAAGGCCTTCGGTGATGTGCCCTCGCCCGGCTTGATGAGCTTCCCGCAGCCTGGCATCACACTTGCACTGGACTTTCCAATCAAGGCGGACAAGAGCTTCCCGCTGTTCGAGCGGCTTGCCGATATGACCCGCGACTTTGGCGGAAAGCTCTATCCTGCGAAGGACGCAGCGATGACCGCGGCCCAGTTCCAGGCGTTTTATCCGCAGTGGGAGCAGTTCTCCCGCTATCGTGATCCACAGCTTACCTCCAGCTTCTGGGAGCGCGTCACCGGAGACCGACCGACACTATGAGCACCTTCCCCGCAGCGACCGCTTCACACCAGTCCGGCCCAAAGAAGATCCTCGTCCTCGGCGCAACCTCCGGGATCGCTGAAGCGACGTGCCGCATCTGGGCAAAGCAGGGGGCGCGACTCTTCCTGGTCGCCCGTAATCCGGACAAGCTGGCTGCTGTTGCTGCAGACCTGAAGACGCGCGGCGCAAGCTTCGTTGACACGGCCGTCGCGGATCTCGATGACACCGATCAGCATCCTTCGCTGCTCGCCCACGCCATCAACTCGTTGACGGGTATGGACATCGCCTATCTTGCCCATGGCGTCCTCGGCGAGCAGCCCAAGGCTGAACAGGACTTCTTTCAAGCGGAAGCGATTCTGCATACCAACTTCCTCGCCCCGGTCTCGCTCCTGACGTGGCTGTCGAACTACTGTGTGCAGCGCCACTCGGGCGTACTCGCTGTGATCTCGTCGGTCGCCGGTGACCGGGGCCGCAAGTCGAATTACCTTTATGGCTCGTCGAAAGCGGGGCTCTCGGCGTTTCTCGCCGGCCTGCGGAACCGGATCGACCGCGAGGGCGTGACCGTCCTGACGATCAAGCCGGGTCCGGTGAAGACCGCCATGACCACCGCGATGAAGGGTTCAGAGAAGTTTGCCGATGTCGACAAGGTTGCGCAGTCCATCGTCGCAGCGGTCGATAAGCGCAAAGATGTTCTCTATACGCCCTTCC
>CAZZZQ010000065.1:0-10810 GCA_964658405.1 uncultured Sphingomonas sp. | reverse complement strand
GATGACGTTGCGGATGTTGACGGTAAAGAATTCGAGGAAGCGCCAGGCGGCCTGCTCCCCTGCCCCGCCGACGAGAGCCGGATCAAGATGTCCTGCGTCTTTAGTAAAGCCAGATATGATTTCAAGCGTCGCACCTTCTCATGGCGGAAACATTGCCAATGCGCGCGGCTCAGCTTTGCGGTTCTGGTCCCCAAAGGACGTTTTGTGCTTCAAGGCTTCCGCATCGCGTTGCCAACGATCCCATAAGGGCCAGGCTCGAGACGACGATTGAGCGCGCGTCGTTCACGAACCGACCTCAACAGAGCCCAACGCGTTTTACTACAACATAACGTTCTTTATATTGCAGTCACTCAGGGTTGTCACGCATAAGAATAGGCCTCGAGTTCAAATCCGGATTGTCTTTGACCTGTGCTGAAGGATCGGGCAACGTAGTCTTTGATAGTAGCCATGCTCGGTCTGAAGCGGCCGCAAGCTGACACTCTTTAGAAGCGACTTGACTGTGTGCTTGAGGAGAGCGTCACTGTGTGTGGCTCTCCTCCTTGGGAAAACATGAGAGCCTGGAGCGTCAATGAACACCGCTACTTCGCAGCAAATCGCCACCTTACCGTCCCTCACCAAAGCGCAACTTCTTCCTCTCTGGACTGAGAACTTTCAATCTGATCCGCCGCCGAAGCTGCGTAAGGAATTGATGGTCCCGATCCTAGCCTACCGTATCCAGGAATGTGCGTATGGTGGCTTATCGCATCGTGCACGCTCGAGGCTTCGGCAGGTTGCAGACGCTCTCCCGCCGAAACGCTTTTCCAAACAAGAGACTCCTTCTGTAGCGACAGCTGCCATCGACACACGCCTCGTTCGCGTCTGGCACGGAGTGACCCATGAGGTAACCTGCTCGGAGGATGGGTTTCGCTATCAGGGGCAGCACTACACGTCATTGTCAAAAATTGCGCGGGTTATCACCGGAACGAGCTGGTCTGGTCCAGCCTTCTTCGGCACGAAGAAGAAGAAAGCGAAATGAACGCACCCGTGATCCGCTGCGCCGTGTACACCCGCAAATCGTCTGAAGAGGGTCTCGAACAGTCGTTTAACTCGCTCGACGCACAACGTGAGGCATGCGAAGCTTACGTCTCAAGCCAACGCCATGAGGGTTGGCAGTTGCTCGCGACTCCTTACGACGACGGAGGCTTTTCGGGCGGTAACATGCAACGTCCGGCTCTGGTCAAGCTGCTTAACGATATCGCAGCCAAGCGCGTTGACACGGTTGTGGTTTACAAGGTTGATCGTCTCACACGCTCGCTCGCCGACTTCGCGAAGATCGTCGAACAATTCGACAAACAAGGGATCAGCTTCGTGTCGGTAACGCAGCAATTTAACACAACGACCTCAATGGGTCGACTCACCTTGAATGTCTTGCTCTCCTTCGCCCAGTTCGAACGCGAGGTCACAGGAGAGAGGATACGCGACAAGATCGCGGCCTCGAAGCGCAAAGGCATGTGGATGGGTGGTGTCGTGCCGTTAGGCTACGACCTCCGGGATCGCAACCTAGTCATCAATCCGGACGAAGCCGCCAAGGTCCGGACAATCTATCACCTGTATCTTGCCGAGGGCTGCGTTTCAAGGCTCCGCGTAGCACTCGACGCGAAAGACATCCGCAGCAAGAAGCGCCTCAGCAACACAGGGAATGCGACAGGCGACAACAGCTTCTCGCGAGGCGCGCTCTACCAGATGTTGCAGAACAGGGTGTATCTCGGAGAGATCACTCATAAAGAGAACTCCTTCCCGGGGCGCCATGAGGCCATCGTCACCCATGAGCTATGGGATCGCGTCCAGGCACAGTTCAAAGCCAATCAGCAATCCGAGCGGACGTGGTCCCGACAGCCTCGGAAGAGCATGCTGATGGGGCTCCTGTTCAACGGTGAGGGGCAAGCCTATACACCGTCCCACACGAACAAGAAGGGCAAACGATACCATTACTACATCGCACAGATGGCCTTGTGTGAGAAGAACAGGGCACGATCACCGCATGCGCGTATCCCTGCAACCGAGATCGAAGCGTTAGTGCTCAAAGAGATCAAAGGACTTTTCTCGTCGCCGCAGCGACTACGCGAAATACTCGAAAGATCCATACAGCCATCGAAGTCGGTTCCGTTTCTTGAGGCCCTTGCCAACGTCTCTATGCGACCTGATCCTCTGTTGATTTCTCTGCTCCGTAGGGTCGTCGTCCATGATGATCGCATCGAGATACACATTGATAAGCAATCACTTCTTGAATCCATCCAAGGCGACGGAATCGAACTCGACTCTACAGAGACGGTTGCCACTCTGATTGCCGAGACGCGGCTGAATCGATCCGGCGGCGCAGTACGATTGCAATTCCCCACCGGATCTACGAACCGCGAATCGCGTCCAATAGGATCGCTCGTTCGAGCGGTGGCACGAGCGCATCATTGGGTCGAGAGGGTCGTCCGCGGGGACATACCAAATCAACGAGCCCTCGCCGCCGAAACCGGCTGCGACGAGCGCTACATCAGCAAGATCATCCCACTGGCGTTTCTCGCGCCAGACATCACCGAGTCCATCCTCGATGGATCCCATGATGAGTCGATGCAGTTGGGCTCATGCGTCGAGAACGTGCCGCTCAATTGGATTGAGCAAAGGCAAATATTTGCGTCAACAAACGATCGCAAGACTTTACTCAATCAAGCTATCGTAAATGAATTGGGCTCGCTTTTGCACAACCACGCCCACATTCAAACTCACTAGCCTCTTGATAGTACTTCGAGACCAAGATGACATCGAAACCGACCCAGAAACAACGAAAGAAGCAATCCAAGAAGGCTTCCACAACGCTTGCGTCGCCGTTGGTACAAAACGCGCTCTCAACGGACCTGCTTCAGCGGTTTTGGCCGAAGCGATGCACTAAGAGCAAAGCGATGCTTTCTCTGATCTTGGATAATCATGTCAGTTTGACCATGCCAGCAAAGGACCCAAGCCGAACCATCCTGGAGTATATCGCGGCAGGCGCGGCGAAGCCCTTCCCCTTAGACTACGTTTCACGCGAGATCGCCGGAGTGAGCCGATCCCGATCCCGGTCTGTCTTCGGCTACACCCGCGATTACATCGACAAGGTCGCTCTGATACACGCGAACATGTTTTGGTGGATCACGGACAAGGGCCTCTACATGGATACCGTCGAACCACAACCGATTCCCTCTCGCCTCTCTGACTTCGACATCTTCGCAGGTACGCAGATGGCAGAGCATTGCAAAGATGGACGCTTGCCGAAAGAGTCGTTGATCATGATCGCGAAGACGCTGGATGATCGCGGTTTCGCCTTGGGTCAAAATATGCAGCCACGTTATTGGAAGGTGATCGCTGACCACAACCAGCAGTCGCGGATTCGAAAGATACAATCTTTCGAAGCCGCAGCGCAAGATACTCGGTTTGTACGTGGCGTTAGGAGGCGGCTCTCGGATGCGAGAAGAAAATGGACAGACGAGCAAGACCGACTCAAGTTCGGAGGAAGCTTCGGCTGGAAGTAGCAATTATCTTGGGTATGAACTTGTCCTCGGTGCACGCGCGGACAACTTTCTTCATCTGGCTATCTCGTTTGTTTGCAACGGGAATACTGAAGAATCTGTCCGCTAGTATGTTCTGATCTTCAACAACGTCTTCTCGTTTTCACTGTCTTCCTCTACATATAAGTGCATGAGCGCGTTGTCTTGGCTCAGCTCTAATTACGAGAGGCAGAACAATGATTGCGGAAACACAGTTGTCTATCACGTATCAGCCCATTGACGCATTGAAGCCTTATTCGAGAAATCCACGAACTCATTCCAACCATCAAATTCGACAGATCGCGAACAGTATCAGGGAGTTCGGCTTTACCAATCCCGTACTCGTAAATGCAGACAAACAGATCATTGCTGGAAATGGCAGGGTGCAGGCAGCAAAGCTCCTCGGCATGACCCAAGTTCCTGTGATTCAGTTCGAAAATATGACCGCGGATCAGGTGCGTGCGTATGTCATCGCAGACAATAAACTGGCAGCTAACGCAGGCTGGGACAACGCCATCCTGGCAATCGAGTTTCAATACCTGATGACGGTCGATGCCACCATTGATCTTTCGGTAACGGGTTTTGAGATCGCCGAGATCGATTTTATCCTTCAACCAGAGGAGAACAAAAAGATCGAGGAGGTGCCCGGTCCCAGGGGCGACTCCACGGTTTCGCAGGTCGGGGATGTATGGCAGCTCGGCAAGCATCGCATCCTCTGCGGCAGTGCCTTGGAAGAGATTTCGTTTGAGGCTTTGCTGCAGGGTCGGAAGGCGCAGATGGTCTTCGCAGATCCACCCTACAACGTCGTCATCGACGGCAATGTCAGTGGCAAAGGCGCTGTGAAGCATGGCGAGTTTGTGATGGCATCGGGCGAGATGGATGAAGCGCAGTTCACCCAATTCCTAACGGCTAGCTTTGGACTGCTCGCGCGGCACAGTGCTGACGGTTCCGTGCACTTTCTGTGTATGGACTGGCGTCACATGGAGGAGATCCTATCCGCCGGTCGCCAGGCATATAGCAAGCTTCTCAACCTATGTGTGTGGGTCAAAGATAGCGGTGGCATGGGCTCTTTCTATCGATCGCGACACGAACTGGTCTTCGTCTTCCGGAGCGGCAAAGCTCGGAATCGCAATAACATTCAACTTGGGAAGTTCGGCAGAGATCGAACCAACGTCTGGGAGTACCCCGGAGCTCGTGAACTCTCGCAAAGGGGCGACGGTGAAGGCAACCTGCTGGCCATGCACCCTACGGTGAAACCGACGGCGCTCGTCGCCGACGCGATACTTGACTGCTCTGCACGTGGTGATCTTATTCTCGATTCCTTTCTGGGTTCCGGAAGCACGCTCATTGCTGCGGAACGGACAGGACGAACCTGCTATGGCATCGAGCTTGATCCTCGGTATGTCGACGTTGCCATCGAGCGATTGCAACGGCACTGTGGACAACGAGCGATCCATACGGCGAGCGGCAAAGCTTTCGATGAACTAAGGGGTATAGAGGAGCAGGCACATGGCCAAGAACAGTGAGAAGTCACCCAATATCGATGAAGTTGGTTACGCCCGACCTCCTAAGCTCACTCAATTCAAAAAAGGACAAAGCGGAAACCCGAAGGGCCGGCCTAAGACGGTCAAGAGCGTTTCCACCATGTTAACTAAGATCTTTCAGACCAAGGTCAAGGTCACAAGTGGTGGAAAGACGCAATGGATGACCAGGATGGAACTCTCTCTCATGCAGTTGGCAACGAAGTCCGCCTCAGGGGACCACAGAGCGTTGAAGCTGTTAATGGACATAACCAAGCAGTATCCCATCGAGGAGAAAAACAACCAGCTCGATCAGCTCATGGCGGTCCTTCAAGAAGGAGGGGTGCCGCGCGGACACTTCAATGACAACGATGACAATAATGACAATGGTCCAGAAAAAGCCTAATCAGCGTAATTACCTAGTTGCTGTTCAACATCTCTGGACAGTTATTCTAAACATTCCCGACAAGCTTGTTGGCAGGTGTCATCCGCATACCTTCAGACTCGTACGGACGGAGGAGCTCAATCGGTGGCCGCGATCCGTCGTAGCGTTCAGCCACCGACCAAAGTCCCTACCGCAATATCTTCTCGACGACTTCCTCATGGCTGTCAAAGAGAAGCCAGGACCAACTCGCGTGTACCCGTTTCGTCTTTGTACTGAAGACGTACAGTCGACGAGACTAAGCATTCTCCATCTATTGAGTGATTCAGATTGGAGCCGTTTAAATCCAATTCGAAGTGAATGCGATGATCTTCCCCTGGAGGAATGGTGCCAATCGGAGCGAGTGGGACGCCATCGGCGGAGTATCCACATCCCACTTGTACGTCAATCGCATTGGAATTCCCTGTATTTCTAATCTCGAAGTCTTGTCCGTATCGATGTGGTCCAACGTCGCCTTCCCCCAGTTTCCGAAGTGAGAATACAGCGGTTGCAGAGTGAAGTACCCGCGCCACTTTCCCACAGCCCTGTTTGCAGAAACGATCTGTACTTCGTGAGAATCTAGTTGCATGAATAGCCGTCAACTGAGGCAATTGAAGCATGCAGAACGGAACGGACAGGTGAAGGACTTAGAGAGCAAGCCAGCGAAGAGTAAGTCTAAGGAGGAACCAGCGAGAAGCCGCTTCAAAGTCAGAGCGACGATATTGGGCGTCATGGCTATCCTTGGTTTTGGTGACCAACTCTACGGCTATCGGCCTCAGATAAGAGTTCTGATAGAAAATTCCCTCGACTCACGCGACACCTTCGCGACACAGATTGGCATCCTCAATGACAGCAAAGTGACAATTAAAGATGTCATCTATACGTGTTCAGTCGATGAGTCTCCAGCCTTAGAGGGCGTCAGAGTGACCGGGTTACACGGTGCGCCTGAGATCAGCCCCGGTGGAGAGATTGTTCGTAAGTGTGGCTTCGCGCAAATGGGTGGTGCAAGGGACACAGAGATAGTGGTTACAGTGGAGTGCGAGTATCCCATTCTGGGGCACCAGAAAGTCTCTGTCCGCTTCGTCTCAGAGCCTGATGAAAAGGGCATACCTCAATGGGTTAGAAGTGAAAGTTAAATCTCCCTTCAAATCGCCTTACAGTCCCAACACACAGACGAGTGTATCCAGTAGTCCATGCGTCCGGTAAGTCCTCAGTGCACTCCGGGGGATACAGAGGGGCGTACGAGTGGTTGGCCCGGTACCCTTCCCAGATTCGCAATCCGATGGGACAGGCGAAAGGCTCTTCAAGAAGCCTCAATCTGGCACCTGTTGCGCGACATCACGCTGAGCCATCTCTACAATAAGCCTCGCCAGAGCCAGAGAGTTGCCGACTTCGTACCTCATCGGGGGCGAGTTCATGCCTTGAAACTCCCGAGATTCGAATCGGATGGTTCGTACGGCGGCGATGAGTGCGGCCATGAGCAGGATGTCTTGGATGAAAGGAGTATAAGGCGAAATTTTAGCGAAGACCATAGCGCACATAACGGGGCCGGTTTCCCACAAAGATAGCTGTCGCCCCGTTCTGAAGCTGCGCCTAGTAGTTCACCAGGTCCAGGTCAAACCACGGATCCTGCGAGGCATCGATCATCGTCAGGTCGACGTGATTCATGGCCAGCTTCCCGAAGTCGAGCGTTCCCCCGGTCAGCTTCAGGAAGTTATGCCACTGCGCGAGACGATCCTCATCGACATAGACCAGCCTGAGATTCAGCTCGAAGACGACGAAACCATAAGCACTGAGCTTGAAGCATGAGCGGAACAAGTCCTGCTTCGACTCAGCTTGTCGCAGCCGCTTCCCGCCTTTTCCAATAGGTGAGGATTATCTTCCGACCGGGTCTCTCCACATACAGATGGAGGAGGATTGATAATGGAATAAGGATGCCCAGCTTCCACACGCCGGCCCATATTCCCGCCCCCGCACCAAACCTGTCTTCCACAAGATCGTTAAAGAGAAAGTGCGTCAGGTACAAGGCGAAGCTGGCCTCTCCCAGCAGCACAAGGGCCTTATTCTCCAGCAGTCGAGAGAACCAGGTGCGTCCGCAGAGTCCCAGAATTAAAAGGGCATAGATCGGGATGAAAACGCCGTTATGAAGCATGAGGTACGGAAAATGACCCACATAAATGAATACGCCAATCATGGCGAGAACGCCCGCTGCGGTCATGTACGCCAGGATCCTGGGCGCGGGGCGTGCGCGCAGATAGATCCAGCAGATTGCGACGCCCGCTAGGAACTCCGGCAACGCAAAGAGGGGCACCTTCAGTACCTCACCCACAAGGGCGTTCCTGGATGTACCGTGGACGGTGTATTCGGACACTGCACTCCCTGGATAGAGTATGGTGCAATAAATCGGCAAAGCCATCGCGAGGGCCCACATGCCCGCAGCCCATAGCCACGCCTTAGCGGCTGAAGAGGGCCTCATCCTCAGAAAAAGGAATGGAAAGAGAAAGTAGAAAAAAGCTTCGCATGAAAGGGTCCACGCCGGAACGTTGAAGAAGTTCACCATCCGCATCGACCAGGACTGGAGCATGAACACGGCCGCAACGAAGGCAACGATGTGGAATGCCGGGTGGAACTGCTTATAGTTCACATAGGCACCGAAGATCATGCTCAAGAAGTAAAGAGGATAGATTCTAGCGAAGCGAGCGACCCAGAACCGAACAGGCTTGCCCTTGCCGCTCTCATACTCGGCCGCGTGGCTGTACGTGAGGATGAAGCCGGAAAGCACGAAGAAGAAACTGACGCCCATGTAACCGGCAGCCATAAAATCGGCAAACGGTCCCCACAGGGAAAACGGGCGAACCAAGTGATAGAGCGCAACATGAAGCGCAGCGAAGAAGCGGACCGAGGTGAGCGCAGAGATGTTGGGCAGTCGCGCGATACCCTGCATCGGCACAGGATTTCGCGCATCTATCATCTGATCTTTATCCAATATGACGTCCTTGATAAACGCAACACCAACCAGACCCGTAATAAGTGTACCTTTCTTGAGCTAAGGCCTGTAGGGTAGAAGGTCAGCTCTGCCAAAAAATGGCCGGGAACACGCGTTGCGTCTTTCGGCCACCCTTGCTGTGTCTTACTGGTTCACGCCCCTCGCAAGGAACCCACCGTCCACCATCGGGTCTCCTCTGTCAAGCTCAGAAACCATTCACGCGCAGGCGGGAAGCGTCACCTCAAGCATCCAGCCGCGAAGGATAGGCAGCTCGACTGCGGAACAGATTGCAGGGCTAACGAAGCGGATGGAAGAGGAAGAGGGAGCGATGAACTCCCTTGAGGCGTCGGGTCTGAGCTATCTCCTCAACTAAGTGCGGCATGGCCAAGCACTTAGGTGTGTCAACTGAAAACTTAGGACCTAGGGAGAAGCGAAGAGCTACTTCGTCGGAATGCCCGCCGGCAGGGACCGCTTGCGATCCTTCAACTACTCCAGGCTGACCGTTTCTGTGGGCTTCGGAGCCTGCTGGCCAACATTCGGCATAAAGATCTCGAGTCCAGCCTGCGGGGTCATCCTCGTATATCCATGCGCCAACATCTGGGCATAATGAGCGTGAGGGCACAGTCATGGACCTGAAGCAGATTGATCTTGTTCTACAGCTGCGAATCACAGCCTACCGCTCGGAGCAGTCCTGATAGCGGCGGTGCGCTTGGCTCAGAAAAAGTGGCTGGAGAAGAGCGTAGATAGCCCCAATTCTCGTAGCCATTTCGTAGCCGCAATAAGCCATTTCAAGGTATAACGAGGGCTAATGGCGGCTTAAGGAGTTAAAGCCGGCGTCCGCTAAAGCCAAATGAGCATAAGGGTTAGACCTAGATTATTGTTTTTTTTGAGTAGGTTACGGAGTTGCTGGCGGGCGGGCAGTCATTCGAACCCTCGATAGAACTTTCTTTCAGACGGTTTGAATGTCAGACTGCTATGCGAAGCAGATTCGGACTCTTCTTCTCCGACTGCTCTACCCGGGACGCAATTGGAAAATCATTTGGGGACAGAAAGTGCGTGCACCAAATTCTCAAATCTCTCGGCGGAGATTCTCCGAGAGAACGAAGTAGCTGGGATTTGCGGGGATTTCCGATGCGATTCGGAAGCTAATTCTCTTTAATATCAATAACTTAGACTGCGTGGCGGAGAGTGGGGGATTCGAACCCCCGGTAGAACTTTTGGTCCTACAACGGTTTAGCAAACCGCCGCCTTCAGCCACTCGGCCAACTCTCCGGCTTGTTCGTAGTCCGGCTGCTAGGTAAAGATACCGGGAACTTGTCGATTATAACGTGGAGCACCGCGCTCAGCGCAACCCGGCCGCAAAACCCATACACTCAGAGCATCCCGCACCATCGATCGCCACCCAGGAGGGCGCGCAGCATTGTCCACAACCGGACGCAAGATGCGGCTCCTGCCGCTGATCGGGGCCATCTACTTCATGGTCTCCGGAGGCCCCTATGGCCTTGAAGACATCATCGGCAAGGCCGGCTACGGGCGCGCCCTTCTGCTGCTGCTCTTCATTCCCCTGGTGTGGAGCCTGCCCACCTCGCTCATGGTCGGCGAGCTCGCCTCCGCCCTGCCGGAGGAAGGCGGCTACTATCGCTGGGTCAGCCGCGCCCTCGGCCGGTTCTGGGGCTTCCAGGAGGCATGGCTCTCGCTCGGCGCCAGCATCTTCGACATGGCCATCTATCCGGTGACCTTCGTCCTCTACCTCGGCCGCGTCGTTCCCGCGTGGACCGACGGCTATCGAGGAACCCTCTGGGCCCTTGCCGTCATCCTCGCCTGCATGGCCTGGAACCTGTACGGCGCAAAGGCCGTCGGCGAAGGCTCCGTAGCAATGTTCTGTGTCCTGCTCAGCCCCTTCGCAATCCTCGTCGCCGTCGGCCTGTGGAAAGCCCTGATCGGCCACCCCGTTGCCACGCTCGCCGGAGGTTCCGTCGCCCTCGACCGCGACATCCCCGGAGCCGTCTCCGTCGCCCTCTGGAACTACATGGGCTGGGATAACGCCTCGACTGTAGCCCAGGAGGTCGACCAGCCGCAGCGCAACTACCCGCGCGCCATCCTGATCGCCGCCCTCCTCGTCGCCATGACGTATATCCTTCCGCTCGCCGCTGTTGCGGTCGCCGGCATCCCCGCCGACCGCTTCTCGACCGGTGCCTGGACCGACGCCGCTCGTTCCCTCGCCGGCCCCTGGCTCGCCCTCGCGGTCGTACTCGGCGGAGCGATCAGCGGCTTCGGCATGTTCAACGCCCTCACCCTCAGCTACACACGCGTCCCCTACGCGCTCGCC
>CAZZZQ010000064.1:0-10845 GCA_964658405.1 uncultured Sphingomonas sp. | reverse complement strand
GAGGCCATCGCTGCGCACCTCGCGATGCAGCTACTGCCGGTCATGAAAGACAAGACGAAGATTCGCCGCGTCACCTTTAATGAGATCACCCAGAAGGCAGTCAAGGCAGCCTTTCTGAACGCACGGGATGTCGATGAAAACCTAGTGGATGCGCAGCAGACCCGCCGTGTTCTCGACCGGCTGGTGGGCTACCAGATCTCGCCGCTGCTGTGGGACAAGGTTCGCCGCGGACTCTCCGCCGGCCGTGTCCAGACGGTGGCATTGCGCCTGATTGTTGAGCGCGAGCTTGAGATCAACAACTTCAACCCGGTCGAGTACTGGACGATCGACGCTCACCTGAAGCCGACCTCGGGCGGATCCGAGTTTGTAGCGAAGTTCGTCGGGATCGATGGAACTCCGGCACGCGTCTCGAACGGCAAGGATAAGGACGGCAAGGAGACCTTCCTCGCGAATGCGCTGCTGAATGGTGCGATCACGAAGGACACGGTCGCCCAGCTGGAGAAGGCGAAGTGGGCCGTCACGACGGTGGAGCGCAAGGAGCGCAAGCGCAATCCGACCGCGCCGTTCACCACCAGCAAGCTGCAACAGGATGCCTCCGGGCGGCTGGGCTTCAACGTTCGCCGCACCATGGGCGTGGCGCAGCGGCTTTACGAAGGTGTCGAGATCGGCAGCGAGGGTACGGTCGGTCTGATCACCTATATGCGTACCGATTCGACGCGCGTCTCGCCGGATGCGATCGCCGAGGCACGCGAGTACATCGAGACCAAGCTGGGCAAGCAATACCTGCCGGCAAAGCAGAACGAGTACAAGAGCAAGAAGGATGCGCAGGACGCGCACGAAGCAATTCGGCCGACCCACGTAAGCTTTACGCCGGAGTCGATTCGGCAGCACCTGAGCGAGGAGCAGTACAAGCTCTACAAGCTGATTTGGCAGCGCTTTGTTGCTTCGCAGATGGTCCCGGCGGTCTTTGACCAGACCGTGGTCGAGATCGCGGCGAAGGCTGACCGCAGCTATGACTTCCGCGTGACCGGTTCGATTCCGAAGTTCGACGGCTTCCTGAAGGTCTACGAAGAGGCGAAGGAGAAGAAGGACGCGGACGACGAGTCGCTCGATAACAAGCTTCCTCCGCTGGTCGATGGCCAGGCCCTGACGAAGGAGAAGATCGACTCCGAACAGCGCTTTACCGAGCCGCCGCCACGCTATAACGAAGCTTCGCTGGTTAAGGTGCTTGAGGAGCGCGGCATCGGCCGCCCGTCGACCTACGCCTCGATCATCAACACGATCCAGGATCGAGATTATGTAAAGAAGATTGGTGCAAAGTTTGTGCCGACTGAGATCGGTACGGTTGTCACCGGGCTCCTGGTGAAGAACTTCCCGTACATCTTCGACCCACTCTACACCGCGAAGCTTGAAGGCGAACTGGACGCGGTCGAGGACGGGGAAGAGCGCTGGACTGACCTGTTGAACGGCTTCTATGACCACTTCGAAAAGGAGTTGCTGGTCGCCGGGACCAACATGGAAGACATCAAGCGGATGGAGCAGGCGACGACCGAGATCTGCGACAAGTGCGGCAGTTCGCTGATCCTGAAGTGGGGCAAGTTCGGCAGCTTCTTCTCCTGCAGCAACTTCACCAAAACGAAGCCGATGATCATCGCGGCCGCTCCCTGGAAGAAGGATCCGAAGGCAGTGACGAAGAAGATCGTCGCGGCGCTGAAGTTCCCGATGACGGTTCGCGCGGTCGTCGAGGACGAGACCTTCTTCTCGAAGGATGTCGAGGACACGAAGGAGATGGCGGCAGCGATCGCGCAGGCCGCCGGCAAGGGCAAGAAGATCACGGTGGAGCAGGTTAGCTGCGACTTCACCAAGGAGAACTTCGCTGCCAAGCCTGATCTGAGTGCGCCGGGCGCGGATGAGGTCGCCGAGGAGGAGTTCTGCGACAACTGTGGCCGCGTTATGGTGCTGAAGAATGGGCCGTGGGGTCCGTTCATGAGCTGCCCGGGCTATAGCGACGATCCGCCGTGCAAGACGATCCGCAAGCTGAATCAGAAGGTGCAGTCGAAGCCGCCGGTAGTTCTCGAAGAGCCGTGCCCGAAGTGCGGCAAGCCTCTTCTGCAGCGGGACGGGCAGTATGGCGAGTTCATCGCATGCTCCGGCTACCCGAAGTGCAAGTACGTGAAGCAGGATCTGCTGGACGTACCGTGCCCGAAGGATGGCGGCAATATCGCGGTTCGGAAGACGAAGCGCGGCGACACCTTCTATGGCTGTGTTAACTATCCGAAGTGCGACTTCGCGAGCAATCTGAAGCTTGTGAACCAGCATTGCCCGAAGTGCGACAGCACGTATGTGCTTGAGGTAGTGAACTCGAAAGGAACCTTTCTGGTCTGCCCGAACAATCTCGATGGCCTGCCAAAGCGTCGTCCAAAGAAGGGCGCGCCCGCGGAGGAACCGACGCACAAGCCGTGCAGCTACGAGAAGAAGACGGCGGAGCCCGCTCCACCTGAGGCTGATCCGATCCGGCCTGACCCGGAGCGAAGCCGTCCCCTGGTCGAGAGCGTGGCCTAAACAGAGTGGAGGCCCGAAGGGCTGGATTTCCCTTCGGTACCTCTGTTCTGTTACAACTGCGCTGTAGGTCTCCGAACTGGAGAGTATGGTTATGTGCGGGTCGTCCCTGCACAGGCCTAAAATCTGTTAAAAGAATGCGGGTAGTCTGAACATGGCGAAGGCAGTATGGAACGGCCAGACACTGGCTGAGAGTGAGACCTACGAGACCGTTGAGGGAAATGTCTATTTTCCGGACGAATCGGTCAAGCGCGAGTTTTTCAAGGCAAGCTCAACGACTTCAAGCTGCCCCTGGAAGGGCCAGGCCCGCTACTACACGATCACGGTAGACGGCCAGGAAAACCCTGACGCAGCCTGGTACTATCCTGATCCGAAGCCGGCGGCGCGCAATGTGAAGCACCACGTTGCGTTCTGGCGCGGAGTCGAAATCACCAAGTAAAGCGCTCCCAGTACGAGAGTTACGCGGCGCCTCATGCTGAGGCGCCGTTATGTTTTAGTAGGCTTCGGCCTGATCCAGCGGGAGCCTGACCTGGAAGCAGGTTGCTCCGGGCCTGGATTCGACGGTCAAGAAGCCGGAGTGCTTCGAGACGATGCGCTGGGCTGTGTCCAGGCCGAGGCCGAGGCCGCGGCCGGGTGCCTTGGTGGTGAAGAAGGGTTCGAAGATCCTGCTTTTCAGGATCGGGTCGATCCCGGAGCCGGTGTCCCACACCTCAACATAGGCCATCTGGCCGGCGAGACGGGTGGTCAGGCGCAGGGTCCCGCGGTCCTGCATGGCGTCCAGCGCGTTCTCGATCAGGGCGGTCCAGACCTGGTTGAGCTCGCTGCCGTACGCCCCGATCGCGGGAAGGGCAGGATCGAAATCGGTTTCGACGACGATATTCGCGAGCCGGGAGCCGAACATGGTCAGCGTGTTTTCAAGCGAATGTGCGAGGCCGATATCCTGGATTGGCGCCTGGTCCATGTAGGAGTAGTCCTTGATGGCGCTGATCAGGTCGAAGATCCGAACGGTTGAGTCGACAACGGTCTCCGCCAGGCGCTCGACGCGGAGCGATCCGGCAACGGTTGCGAGGGCTACCGGAAGGACTGTAGGGCCTATGGCCTTCACGAGGTCATCCAGAATCTCCCCGGAGAGCCGAGCTTCGGCGAGTGCTGGGGCGATGCTCCATGGTTCAGGAATGTTCTGGGCCTCGAGCCATTTCACGAGGGCTTCTTCGCGATCGCTGGCGGCGAGGGGGCTCAGATCGGCGATAGCATCGGTGCTATAGGCGGCACCGCGGCTGCGGGCGGTCATCACCCAGTCGCGATATCCCTGGGTCTCGGCGTCCGAGAGGCAAAGATTTCCGAGGCGGTATTTGAGATCGCCATACTGACGGAGTTCGCCGAAGAGGCTGGCGGCGGAGCGCTGTGCTGCCGAGGCAGGGTTATTGAGCTCATGGGCGAGATTGGCGGCAAGCTTGCCGAGCGAGGAGAGCTTCTCCGCCTGCTGCTCCATACGCGTGACCTCGCGAACCCGGTCAAGCAGCACGGAGACGCAGCGCTGGCCCATGGACGGGATGGCGGCGAGCATCGGGGTGAAGAGGTCCTTGTGGATGTCGAGCACCCAGACGGGACCGACGGTATAGCCATCGCCGCCGTAGCCCTTCATGCGTGAGAAGGGAAGCAGGCCGGTCATCTGGCCGGCGCGGCCAATGAAGAGCGCAAGCGGGCCGGAGTTTCGGCGGCGGACATGGACCTCACCACGCAGGATGAAGTTGAGGTGGCTGGTCGGTTCGCCCTCGCGGAAGATGATGGAGCCTTCCATCCCGACGCGCTCCGTTCCGTGCTCGGCGATCCACAGATATTCGTCATCGGTAAGCCCGTCGAGCGGACCGACGTTTCGCAGAGCGTCTACGATCTCGGCTAACGGAGTCGGCTGGTCGGGTGCGGACGAGACCAGGTATGGTCCGGATTGGCCGACGACCTGGGCCTGCGGGATTGTCTGGGAGAGTATCTCCATGGTTTCCATACTACTGCTCCAAGGTTAAGAACGTGGATGAGATTGCATTTCCTGCTGCCGCATCGGCATGGCGTCGATCTGCTGGTTGAGCTGGTTCATGGTCAGAGGAGCGCGGCTGCGCAGCTTGCTTCCGCCGTCCTTGCCGACCAGAATGACCGCAAAGTCTGCTGTCTCAACGTGGAACGTTCTTCGGAGCGCCGACTGCTCTGCGGGACGTGTGAACGGTTCGTGGCTGGTGCGAAGGGCGGCGTCCTTCTGATGCCATTGTGAGAGAACAGGGATGAGGACGAGATCGCGCTCTGCCATTGCCTTATCGTCGAGCTGTGAGAGCTGCACGCGGAATCTTTCGTCAGCGGAATCGGGCGCGAAGACGATGAGGACCCGATGCCGATCCTTGAGAGCGGCGAGCGGCTGCTGGGCCGCGCCTGAGAGGGTGACCACGAGAAGGACCGTCCAGAAAGGGATGCGCAGAGAAGACTCCTGCGTATGAGATGCGCCGCCGCCGCAACATTCTGCAGACTTCCCCGATGTTTCATCGATCAACCACACTGGTCGAACCACTGAGAGGCTAGACGGGATTGACCTCCGCCTCCAGCTCCGGGTGTCGATGCCCACTGGTTGCTGCACCAGCGTTATGTGCGAGGCCAAGGCTGTCGAAGACCGGGCCGAGCGAGAGGAAGGCCATCACGAGGATCGCGAGGCGGAAGTCGCGCAGCTGCGGGACCGAGGCGGAGTGGCCGTTCGCGTGGGCGATCAGGCGGAGGGTGATGGCGCCGACCGCGACGCCCATGCCGACGCTGAGCTGCATGACGGCGCTCAGGAAGCCGTTGGCGCGCGACATGCGCTCGGCCGGGATCTCGGTGTAGGCGAGCGTGCTCATGCAGGTGAACTCCATCGAGCGGCAGGCGCCGTGGAAGAAGAGGATCGCGAGGATGAGCACGATGGGCATGGCCGGGCTCATCGTGGCGCAGAGGGCAACCGAGACGGCGGTGATGATGCCATTGACGAGGATGATCCTGCGGAAGCCGAAGCGGCGGAGCACCTGGATGACGAAGGCCTTCATGCTGAGGTCGCCGGCGAAGAGCGCGAGCAGGTACAGGCCGGAGGTGAAGGCGTTCAGGCCGAAGGCGATCTGGAACATCAGCGGCAGCAGGAACGGCAGCACGGAGACCGCAATGCGGAAGGCGCTCGCACCATAGACCGAGAGCGCGTAGGTCTTGAGCTTGAGCGATTCGAGATCGATCAGAGAGGTGGCAGGGTGGCGGCGGGCGTTGAGGATCGCCAGCAGGCCGCTGAGTGCGCTAAGGGCAAGGATGGTAGCGGGAAGCTGCCAGCGCGTGCCCTCGCCGCCGAGCTTCTCCATCGCATAGACCGCGCCGGTCGAGGCGAAGCCCGCCAGCAGGAAGGTCAGCCAGTCGAAGGGGTGGCGCTCTTGCATGCGCACGTCTTCGACCCAGAGCATCGTCAGGATGAGCGCGATGATGCCGAGCGGGAGGTTGAGGAAGAAGATCCAGTGCCAGCTCGCATAGGTGGTGATGAAGCCGCCGAGCGGAGGTCCAAGCACAAGCGCCGTCAGGCCGGGCCAGGTGATGTACGCGATGGCCTGCGTGAGCTGATCCTTCGGCGTGGTGCGCAGGACGATCAGGCGGCCGACGGGAACCATCATGGCACCGCCCATGCCCTGCAGGATTCGCATGAGCGTGAACTGGGTCAGCGTGTGCGAGATGCCGCAGAGCAGGGAGGCGATGGTGAAGGTCGCGATCGCCGCGGCAAAGACGGAGCGCGAGCCGAAGCGATCGGCCACCCAGCCGCTGATGGGGATGAAGACGGCCAGCGTCAGCAGGTAGGCCGTCATGCCGATGTTCAGGTTGACGGCTCCGACGTGGAAGCTGCGCGCCATCTGCGGGAGCGCGGTCGCGATGATGGTCCCGTCGAGATTTTCCATGAAGAAGGCTCCCGCAATGAGGGTGGTGACATAGAACGGGGAGCGTGTCTTCATGGTCTTAGCTTAAACGAAGGTCAAAGCCGAAATCCCATCCGTTCGCGGTGCTCTGCGAAGGGATGGGAATGGGGGTGGATCAGCAGGAGGGTTATGCCTTGACGACGGCTCCGTTCTCGACCTTGACCGGGTCGAGGAAGGGCATCGACTTGCGCAGTTCTGCGCCGACGGTCTCGATCTGGTGTGCGGCTTCGGACTTGCGGATGCGTGCAAACTCGTGGCGTCCGGTCTCGTTCTCCTCGATGAACTTCTTCGCGAAGGATCCGTCCTGGATGTCGTTGAGCAGCGACTTCATCGCAGCCTTGACGTCGGGCGTTACGATGCGCGGGCCGGCAACGTAGTCGCCCCACTCGGCGGTGTCCGAGATGGAGTGGCGCATGTATTCCATGCCGCCGCGATACATGAGGTCGACGATCAGCTTGAGCTCATGGAGGACCTCGAAGTATGCGAGCTCCGGCTGGTAGCCTGCCTCGACGAGCGTCTCAAAGCCTGCCTTGACGAGGGCGCTGGTGCCGCCACAGAGCACAGCCTGCTCGCCGAAGAGGTCGGTCTCCGTCTCTTCGGTGAAGGTGGTCTCGAGGACACCGGCGCGTGTGCAGCCGATTCCCTTGGCGTAGCTGAGGGCGAGTGCGAGGGCGTGGCCGCTCTTATCCTGCTCGACCGCGACCAGGCCGGGTACGCCGCCGCCTTCGGTGAAGACCTCGCGGACACGGTGGCCGGGAGCCTTCGGTGCGACGAGCGAAACATCGACGCCAGCAGGCGGTGTGATGGTGCGGAAGCGGATGTTGAAGCCATGCGCAAACATCAGCGTGGCGTTCGGCTTCATGTTCGGCTCGATGTCCGCATGGTAGACCTTGGCTGCGGTCTGGTCGGGTGTCAGATTCATGATGACGTCGGCCCACTTCGAGACCTCTGCGACGGTGTCGACCTGGAGGCCGGCCTTGCGGGCGCGCTCTGCGTTGGGCGAGTCAGCGCGAAGGCCAACGCGGACGTCGACGCCCGAGTCCTTCAGGTTGAGCGCGTGTGCGTGTCCCTGCGAGCCGTAGCCGATGATGGCGACTTTCTTTGCCTGGATAAGGGAGAGGTCTGCGTCTGCTTCGTGATATGCCTTTGCCATGTTCGTTCGTTTTCCTTTTCTTCGGTTGATGAAAGTTTAGCAAGCGGGAGCGGTGGGGGACTGTACAGAGGGCCCATCGCCCGGTTCAGGATGACGGCGTCAGAGCAGGCGGTTAGTCGCCCTGCTCCTCCTCGTGCACATCCTCGAATTCGTTGGGGAGAATCTCGTCGGCCTCGGGCTTCTCGTTGAAGAGAGGCTCGGTCTGTTCGGATATGGTGGAGGTTCCAAGCGCCTTGAGGACACGGCTGGTGTGATGGCCGCGACGCATCGCCATGCGGCCGGTGCGGGAGACCTCGAGGATCTCGTACTCCGATTCCTTGAGGACCTGGATGAGGCCTTCGATCTTGCTGGCGGCGCCGGTCATCTCGAGCATGATGGACTCGGGTGCGAGATCGACGACACGAGCGCGAAAGACCGTCGAGAGCTCGAAGATGGCGGAGCGCGTCTTCGGGCCGGCGGCGACTTTGATCAGACAGAGCTCGCGAATGACGGCCTCGCTGCGGCCGACCTCATCCACGTGGACCGTAATCTCAAGCTTGTAGAGCGACGCCTTGATGCGATGCGCGGCGGTCTCGGGGGCCTCGCAGACGATGGTCATGCGCGAGGTGTCGGGGCGCTCGGACTCGCCAACGGTGAGCGAGACGATGTTGATGTTCAAGCGGCGGAAGAGCGAAGCGACGCGTGTGAGGACGCCGGGCTTGTCGGATACGAGGGCTACAAAGGTGTGGAGCATGAGGCCTTTCAGTGCGAGATCGCTGGCTCGTCGGAGTGGGGGAAGGCGGTCGCTGGACCGTTTGGGTAGCCGGGGATGTAGGTCTTCGGCATCTCGAAGAGAAGGAGTTCGCCAGGGCGTGGCGGCAGGCTGATGTTGCTGCACAGGTTGCCGGTCGCGATGCCCGTCTGGAGGATGGTGGCGATGGAGTAGTTGGTGTAGAGCTCGCCGCGCGGCCGGCAGTCGGCGTAGACGTTGGCGAGAATGCGGATGGTGGTTGCGCTGCCCGGATGGATAGGGATGACGCCGGTCCTGTCGGTCGCCATCGGGACGGAGCCGACCTGGTCGGCGCGCAGGGCTACGTTCAGCCGCTCGTCGGTGATGGGCTTGTTGGTCTTCGCGTTGAAGATGCGGATGTGCAGCTGCGAGACCGGCACCGGGGCGGAGGATGCAGGGGTGTCCTCCTTCGCGGTCTCGAAGAGAAGGATCTCGCCGGGATGCGCGGGAAGGGTATCGCCGCTGCAGGAGTTCTGCGTAGTGATGCCGGTCGCGAGGATATTGGCGACGGAGTAGTCGGTAACTGCTTCGGCGGCGGGACGGCAGTCGCCATAGATGTTCGTAGTGATGCGGATGGTTGACGCCTTGCCAGGTGTAACCGTGACGATGCCATTCCCGTTGGTCGGCATGAGTACGGCAGGCGCGCTGCCGATGACGACCGCGAGCTTCTCATCCGTGACCGGATGAACTGTCTTTGCGCTGATGACGTGGATCTGGACCTGCTGCGCCGCTGCAGGGAAGACCGTGCAGAGCAGGGCAGCGGAGAATGCGACCCTTCTGACGTGGCGTTGCTTTACGAGATGTTTAGACTGCACCATCTACTCGTCCTCTGCGGTCTCAAGAATCGGATTGGCCTGCGGGCGGCGGACCATCTCGTGCAGGGCTGCGCCGGGCGCGATCATCGGGTAGACGCCGTCTTCCTTCTCGACCTGGAAGTTGATGAGGAACGGCTTTCCGCTGGTGCGCGCTTTTGTAACCGTAGGAATCACATCCTTCCGCTCGCTTACGCTGGCGCCTGCGATGCCGTGTGCGGCGGCGAGCATGACGAAGTCCGGCGAGAGGATCGGCGAGGCGGAATAGTTCTTGTCGTAGAAGGCCTCCTGCCACTGGCGTACCATGCCGAGGAAGCCGTTGTTGATGACGGCGATGTTGATCGCGTAACCCTCCTGCTGGATCGTCGAGAGCTCCGATGCGGTCATCTGGAAGCCACCATCACCGGCGATGACCCAGACATCCTTCTCCGGACACGCGGCCTTTGCGCCGATCGCGGCGGGGAGCGCGAAGCCCATCGTGCCGAGACCGCCGGAGGTGATGAGCGAGCGGGGCGCGTCGTGCTTGTAGTACTGCGCCTCCCACATCTGGTGCTGGCCGACATCTGTAACGATGACGGTCTGTGCGAGACGGCCTGCTGCGAGTGCCTCACGCCAGATGTCGTTGATCACGTGCGCGGCATAGAGGTGGCCGTTGTCCGGAAGGTTCATGATGTCGCGGACGGCGGCGGTGCCCTTCATTGCGTTGACCTCGTCGATCCATGCGAGCGAGCCGTCTGTGGGCTGTGTCGCTGCGGGGATCAGAGGGAGCATGTGGTCGAGTGCAGCGGCGAGATCGCCGATGAGCGCGACGTCGACCTTGACGTTCTTGTTGATCTCGGAGGGATCGATGTCGATGTGAATCTTCTTTGCGTTCGGCGCGTAGTGGGCGAGGTTGCCGGTGACGCGATCGTCGAAGCGCATGCCAAAGGCGAGCAGCAGGTCCGATTGCTGGATGGCCTGGTTGACCCACGACTCACCGTGCATGCCCATCATGCCTAGTGAGAGCGGATGATACGTCGGGAAGGCGCCGAGGCCGAGCAGTGTACTGGCGACAGGGATGCCGCGACGCTCGGCAAATTCGATGACCTGGTTGCGCGCGTTCGATTCGACGATGCCATGACCCGCGAGAATGACGGGGCGCTTCGCGTTGCGGATCAACTCGATGGCTTCGTCGAAGGAGTTCGTCTCGGCGCGGAGCATCGGATGCGGGCGATAAGGTGCGGGCGCGGCGGCTTCAAAGTTGAAGGGGGCGGTGGCCTGCTGCGCGTCCTTTGTGATGTCGACGAGCACGGGGCCGGGCCGGCCGGAGCGAGCTACTCGGAAGGCCTCGCGGACAGTCGGGGCGATGTCTTCGGCACGCGTGACGAGATAATTATGCTTCGTGATCGGCAGGGTGATGCCGGTAATATCGACCTCTTGAAAGGCATCGCTGCCGAGGACCTTTGACGAGACCTGGCCGGTGATGCAGACGACGGGGATGCTGTCGAGCATGGCCGTGGCGATGCCTGTGACAAGGTTCGTCGCACCCGGACCAGAGGTTGCCATGCAGACGCCGACTCGGCCTGACGCACGCGCGTAGCCATCAGCCATGTG
>CAZZZQ010000063.1:2741-10868 GCA_964658405.1 uncultured Sphingomonas sp. | reverse complement strand
GAATGATCAGGATAAGAGCAAGAGTACAGGAACGCTTTATCCTGCGGCCATGCTGACCCTGAACAAGCAGAACGAGTTGGAGTGGGACTTGACGCAGAATCCATGGCGGCTCTCCGATGTACTGGATTGGGCGGGAACGAGTGGGGTCAATTAGACGACGGCAGTTGTAGGCATCCTCTCTTCGGAGCGTGCCCTCTTGTACCGCAGAGGGAGAGCCGTTTATCGATCGTCAAATCAAGATGTGATTTATTCGTACTTCCAGGATCTCAATGTCTAAAGATCGCCAGATAACAGGGCTCAACGGAGCCGCACTTCCCATCTTGCCGCCCGAGCGTGATCCACGTGTGTGGGCTCGGTTGGTGCGGGTCATGTTCTATCTTCCCGGATTCATGGCCTTGTTGCTAATCAAGGCTGGTGAGCCGGCAAGCTTCGGCATCACAGTTGAACTGCTGATGCTTTCGAGTGCTGCGGCTATTATCGGGGGCCTGTTCATCGGAACCCAGGGGGTTGGAGCCGGGACCGACATCTCGTCAAAGGTCGGCTTGTGGAGCGGCTCACTGGTGCTCGAGCTACTTGCGGTCGTGCCTTTTCTATGTGCGGTGCCCGCATTGTTCCATGAGTTAGCGCATAGCAAGTTATTGCATACGATGGGACCCGACACGATCGACCTTTCTCTTGGGATCTCGGAGCTGATTCCGATGGTTGCGATTCTGCCATTCATGATCTACCAGCTCGCCGGCTTCGGAACCTTGCACTACATCGTGCCCAAGTCCGTGAACTGGATTATTAACGGTGGCATCCTTGCTTTGATCACCGGGAGCTATATCGCCAATCGTCAAGGAGACTACGACGTAGAGAAGAAGGTTGTAGGACTGCTGGTAATCGTCATGGGACTGATCGTGCTCTATGGTGTGTTAAGGCTGAAGCAAATGCAGACGACCTACGACGCAGGTTGTCTCCCAAAGCCCGCAAAGCAATCCGCACCGCAGGCAGCATAGGTCAGACTCTGAGTGACGGCAGGGAAGAGGATCGGGTCATCCGCGCAACAACGGGGATTCAGGGGACGTAGACGAGGAACTCCGGCATATCCGGAAGATGCATAATAAATGTACCCTTCTTCTTTCCGTCGATGGAAAAGCGCTGAATGCGCCGCTTCTTCCGCTCAGCCACGTAAAGATCACCGTCAGGACCTATAGCAAATCCTGATGGGCTTTCTAGCTTCTTATCGATGACGATGTGAGCCCTGAGCTTCCCGCCTAATCGCGTTAATCTAAGGTCCAGCGCGAGGATGCTTCCACTGCCTGAGGCGCCGATGTAGAGTGTCTCGCCGTGCACGAGCAGATGCACGGGTGCCTCAAGTTCACGTTCTTTGACGTGGGCTATCAGCTCGCCTGAATGGACATCGAAGACCTTGATTGCGTTGCCGGCCTCATCCGCTACGTAGAGAAGCTTTCGGTGCACCACGATGCCACGAACGGAGTGCCTCGGCTTGCCGTGTTCATCGAGCACCACCTTTAGACCAAGGGGTGATGGCACATCGAACGAAGAGCTTTCCCCGTACTCGGGAAGGCTCCCATGACTCGATGCGACGAGCGTGCCGGGAAGAAACTTTCCTTGAGGATATTGCTTGCAGAGATGCGGGGCCACCGAGGCGGGTGCGCGTGTCTCGGGGACGAGCGATATTACGGTGTTTGTGTCTTGACAAGAGATGTAGATCCGACCATCGTCCCCCAACTCAACATCGAAGGGATGGACCATCGCCGCAACCTGCTCGGTCTTCGCGATAACCTCCTTGAAGTGAAAGGTGTTGCCGTGTCGGTGATAACGCGCGATGTGGCTGTCCTTACGCCACGCGTTTGCGATGTAGAGATCATCCCCTACCAGTGCAAAGCCGCGCGCGATGTGCAGCGCATGCGCACCCGTCGCTGGATCAAGGAGCAGCGGATGCTGCTTTCGCGGGGAGCCGTCGTCCTCGAAGACGCCAATGTTGTCGACGCCGTGACCCGATTCACCCCGATAGCTGATCCACCACACAGGTGCGACCTCCTGAAGACGACCAACAAAATGGACTTAGAGTCTCCGTTGTTATAACAGGCATGAGCGCACTGATCTATATCGGAGATAGCATTTAGCCAACTTACTTTGCTTCTTCGCGCACTTCGATCACTGCTAGTTCTACGAGTTACAGTGGCGCCGGAACCTCCTTAGACTGTTCTGGTCACAGGTGCAGAAATCCACGATGTGATCCCTGTGTGCCAAATGAGGTTTCCGACTATGAAGCTGCGACTCATAACGAGGTTTGTTCAAGGCATGATCATTGTGTCCTGCCTCACGGCCCCGATCAGCAAAGCGATTACTGCGCAGGTCATCACCGGGACACTGGGATCACCCAACGCCACCACCACAATCGAGGGGCACCAGCTTCCAGCACCTCCGCAGAAGTTCGGCGGTGTGATCAAGCCTGCGGCGACGGACTCGAAACAGTGGTGGGCCCCGCGTGTTGTCCCCCCGAAGGGCGCGCCCAATGTGTTGTTGATCATGACGGATGACCAGGGGTATGGTGTAGCAGGGACCTTTGGTGGGGTGATCCCCACTCCTGGGATGGACCGGGTTGCGAAATACGGGGCTGCGTTACACGCAATTCAATTCCACTGCTCTTTGCTCGCCTACAAGGGCGGCGCTCATTACCGGCCGGAATCATCACTCTGTGGGTTCAGGAGTCATCGGAGAGTTGTCTACTGGTTTTCCCGGCTATAACTCCATCATTGGCCTCGAAAACGCCAGCATCGGGGAGATCCTGAAGCAGAACGGCTACTCCACTTCGTGGTTTGGCAAGAATCACAACACGCCGAACTTCCAGTACAGCGTTGCCGGACCCTTTGATCAGTGGCCTTCAGGGATGGGCTTCGAGTATTTCTATGGATTTATGGGCGGGGAGACCGATCAGTGGACGCCGTATCTTTTTCAGGACCATACCCAGATCTCGCCATACGTCGGCCATCCGGGCTACAACCTGACGACCGATCTCGCCGACCAGGCGATCAAGCATATGCGCGATCTACAGGCTGCCGCACCTGATAAGCCATTCTTCCTCTATTACGCTCCTGGAGGAACGCACTCGCCGCACCAACCCAAGCAGGAGTGGATCGATAAATTCAAAGGCAAGTTCGACATGGGCTACGAGAAGCTGCGTGACCAGATCTTTGAAAATCAGAAGCGACTTGGTGTTATTCCGGCGAATGCACAACTGACGCCCTGGCCCGACTCCATTCCAAGATGGGATTCGCTCTCGGCTGTCCAGAAGATGCTTTACGCACGACAGGCGGAGGTCTTTGCTGGATATGTCGCCTACACCGACTATGAGATCGGCCGCGTCATCCAGGAGGTGCAGAACGAAGGGAAGCTCGAAGACACACTGATCATCTACATCTGTGGTGATAACGGAACCAGTCCGGAGGGCACCCTGTCCGGGGCGTTCAATCAACTGACCTCCTACAACGGGATACTGAAGGCGCCTGAAGCGTTGCAGTTGCTGCACTACAAAGACTGGGGCTCGGACAAGACCTATCCTCACATGTCGGTGGGCTGGTCCTGGGCCTTTGATACGCCTTTCAAGTGGACGAAGCAGATGGCATCACACTTCGGTGGCACGCGCCAGGGGCTGGCGATCTCATGGCCCGGACATATCACGGACGTTGGCGCTGTACGCAGTCAATTTCACCATGTAATCGACATCGTTCCGACGATCCTCGAGGCAGCGGGCGTGCCCGCTCCGACCATGGTGAACGGGATCACGCAAAAGCCGATTGAAGGTGTGAGCATGAGCTACACCTTCAGCGAGGAGAACGCGAACGTCGCCTCAACACGGACCACGCAATACTTTGAGATGGCGGGCAACCGCGCGATCTATCACGATGGATGGATCGCAGCGACGACTCCCTTCGCGCCACCGTGGGACCTTGCAACCGGAAAACTCCCAGACGTCACGACCGGATACGCATGGGAGCTGTACAACATTACCGAAGATTTCAGCGAGAACAACGATCTGGCCCAGAAGAACCCGGAGAAGCTGAAGGAGATGCAGGCGCTGTTCCAGGCCGAGGCCGTGAAGTACAACGTCTTTCCATTGGATAACACGGCCTTCTCACGCCTTCTGACTCCAAGGCCTAGCGCGGTCGCCGGGAAGACGCTCTTTACGTACACCGGGGAAACCTCCGGAATTCCGATCGGGAACGCGCCCAGCATTCTGGATAAGGACTACACAATTACGGCGAATATCACCGTTCCAGAGGGCGGTGCGGAAGGGATGATCGCAACGGTCGGCGGTCGGTTCGGTGGTTACGGATTATTTCTCAGCCAGAGTAACAACTGGTGGCTTCGGAGCATGGTGCTTAGGGTACTGGTCTGGTCAATCTTTCTGCTTGGCCTGCTGCTGCTCTGGCTTGGCCGAAAGAAGCACTGGTTGGGCTGGAAGATCGGGCTTAGCTACGCGATGTTGCTGCTTGCGCCGATCTGGCTGCTTGTTGGACTGGCCACAGGGGTCGCGCACCTCGGTCGGGGTAGGCCAATCTTCGTCTACAACCTGCTGGATCTGGAACGATTCCGCTGGTCGGGACCATCGCTGGATGCGGGCAAACATACCGTCGTCTTCACCTTCAAGTATGACGGGCCGGGGCCGGGCAAGGGCGGCACCGGGGTGCTTTCGGTCGACGGCAAAGAGGTAGATCGAAAGACAATCCCGCATACTATTCCACTGCTGATGTCGATTGACGAGACATTCGACATCGGCGTCGATACCCGGACCGCAGTGGACTTCAGCTACGATCTGCCGTTCCGGTTTACCGGCAATATCGATACATTGACCTACAACCTCGGGCCCGAGCAGCTCGTCGCTGAGGACAAACAGAAGATGCAGGAGGCCGCTGCCAGGGCTATCGATTAGACCAGTGCATCGGGGACGATGGGGAGAAGCGATGAGAGGAACAATCGTACTTGTGGCCGCCTGTTTACTGGAACTAGCGATCGGCTCTGCACTGATCGCTGTTCCGGGTGTGGTGGTCTCCATACTCTTCTCCGCTGGACTTACTCGAAGCGGAGTGACGCTGGGCAGAGTAGGAGGTTGCGCGCTCCTCTCGCTGGGCGTTGCATGCTGGCCAAGGGGAGGGATTGATCAGACGGCTGCGGTGCAAGGGTTATTTCTCTTTAACCTGATGGCTGCAGGATATCTGAGCTATCTGAACTTCGCGGGAGTATTCAACAGTTTTCTGCTCATGCCTGCCTGCTTACTGCATGCCGCTCTGGCTCTATTGCTTATGAAGTAGTTACATTCTCTCCGTGGAGAAGCGGTTCGGATCGAGACCTAGCCGTGTGGCAATCATCTGTTTAGATACTTGGCGGACGAGAGCGGCTCCGGGAGTCCACAGGTGGCGCATTTGTCCTGGTGCCGGCATTGTTGCACGATGAGATGGCTCCTCAAATGACAGTGCGGAAGCTGTATCGGTTATGTGGGCTCCGCCGGCAGTAGAGTCGTCGATTGTCCTGCGACTGCCTGCCAGGTTGAAGTCCGTTTACCCGAGCCGCTCGCATCAGTCCACGCAAGACGATTTTGTTTGCCGAGTTTGGTGCACGCCAGGGAGTGACGCTCCCTGCAATCGCGCTGGTTCGAGCCTCTCGCTCGCTCCGAGATGGCAAATCTAGTAATGCGATTTTGTTTGCTACCCGATGGCTTTGAAGAGGCGCGCACGCTCGATTTGTCATCAGCGTGGTGGCAAATGATCGATCTCAACTCGCGAACTTTCATGATCTTCACGGGATGGAGCATGCTCCTGCAGCCTGCCTGAAACGCCTTTTCGATGAGCATGCCAAATTTGCTTGATCCGTGAGGTGTGTTAGGTTAAATTTCAGACATAAAAACAACTTTGGAGTTCTGCCGTCTTGACGCAGGACCTGACGCGCCCCTAATCGCGTCGGGCCGTGATGTGCGCAATTGCATTGTCATTTCTGAATCGGGGCAGGCAGCAAGGAGCAGCATGGGTTTCTTTTCGAGGACATCTCGTCATTCGCTCATCGCCACGACCGTTTTGGTCGGATCGATGATCGCCGGGGCGCAAACCTTTCGTGGATCACTTACAGGAACAGTTCTTGACTCACAGGGTGCCGCGATTCAGAACGCAGCGGTACAGTTGACCAACCCGAATACGAACGAAGTGTTGAACGGCAAGACCAACAGCGCGGGAGACTTCAGCTTCCCCGAACTTTCGGTCGGCACGTACAAACTCCTGGTCAACGCGCCAGGATTCTCCGCGAAGAGCCTCGATAACATCTCCATCGAAGTCTCGAAGGTAAATCACCAGCAGATCCCCCTTTCGGTTGGTTCCGAAGCGACCGTTGTGGACGTACAGGCTGCCGGCGTCACGGTCGACACCACGACCAGTTCACTGGTTGCCGTCGTGGACTCCAAGTCGGTTCAGGAGATCCCACTGAACGGGCGTAATTTTACGCAGATGATCAAACTCGCTCCCGGCGTCAGCCCCTACAGCAATACGGTGAACGGCTCGCGTACCGCTGGTGTGAACTTCCAGATCGACGGCGCGGATAACAATGATCCGTGGTCCAATGCAGTTGCTTCCAACCAGGGCGGTATCGCAGGCATTGCAGGCGGTCTCATCCCCATCGAAGCGATCGACCAGTTCTCTCTGCAGGCAGGTGGCGAAGCGGACACAGGCCGTAACGGTGGTGCCAACAGCAACATGGTCATCAAGAGCGGCACCAATCATTTCCACGGCGACGTCTTCTACTACGACCGTAATGAGCTCTTCGCATGGCTCAGCCCGTCGGTAGCCCAAGGCAGCCGAATCCCTGAGATTCGTAACCACCAGGGTGGTTTCACTCTTGGCGGACCGATCTTCAAGGACAAGACCTTCTTCTTCCTCGCTGGCGAAGTACAGATCGCACAGGCGAACAACAGCCTCGCCGATACGGTTCTCAACGACACGTGGATCGCAGCCGGCAGGGCGATGCTCGCGAATCACGGTTCGGCTGTCAACACCGTATCCACGAACATGTATAACCTGCTGTTTCCTGCAGTAAGCCGCGCCACGACCGGTTACCTGAACCAGTACCAGTCGAACGGTGTGAACACGTACAACAGCTATAACGGCATCATCAAGCTGGACCACAACTTCAGTGACAAGTACACAATCGCAGTGCGTTACTTGGGCACCACGGGCGCCCAGTCCGCAGACGTTGGTTCGCACTTCGCGGACTACTTCGAAACCGCTCCGATGCATATTCATAACGTATCGATCGTGCAGACCAGCACGTTCAGCAGCAGGTTCCTGAATCAGATCACGTTCGCCGGTTCATCCTTCCTGCAGGTATTCAACGACCGTAATCAGAGCTTTAACGTCCAGGCAGCTGGCCTGCCTCTTGGCCTGACCGGCCAACTGGCGACCGGTGCTCCGAAGTTCTCAATTGGCTCGTTCGATTACACCGGTGCTACCGCCCCGCTCGGTCGCCAGGATGTTACCGGTCACGTCACCGACCAGATGCACTACACAATTGGCCGTCACGACCTGAAGTTTGGTGGCGAATATCGTCACGCAAATCTCAACGTGGCATATTTCGTCAACGGCCGTGGAACGTTCACGTTCGACGGTACACGCGGCGGTTGGACCAACGCGGATTGCACGGCCGCTGGCCTCAGCATTACGAATAGCTCCACTACGGGAGCAAATTGCTCCACGGGTAAGCAGGTTGCTGACTTCCTGATCGGACAGACGAGCGTGACGGCTGGTGCGCAGATCCTGCGTAACAACCCGCAGCGTGTCTACATTATCAATACGTTCGATGTTTATGTCGGTGACGATTACAAGGTCAACAACCGCCTCGTATTGAACTACGGCGCGCGCTGGAGCTACCCTGGTGCCGTGAACGATGATCGCAACTCGATCTACAACTTCACGCCACAGCGCGGCTACTTCAAGGCTCCGCTGTACGCAAGGAACCTGGGGAATGTTGCACCCCGCGTCGGCTTTGCCTTCACACCCTTCAGCAACTCCACAGCAACGGTCATCCGTGGCAGCTATGGCTGGTTCTACGACCAGCCCACGGTAGGCCAGTTTGTGT
>CAZZZQ010000063.1:0-2731 GCA_964658405.1 uncultured Sphingomonas sp. | reverse complement strand
ACGGTGCGAGCGCCGGAATCTTCGGTAGCCCGGGCGACGTCAATGCCGCCATCAACGTCTCGAACAGCGCCTACACCCTTGGGACCTCAACCTTCCCATCCGGTGTGAGCTTCGGTGCGAATGGTCAGCCCACCACGCCGCTCGGTATCCTTGCCATCAACCCGAACTACCGTGCTGCGTACATGCAGAACTACAACATCAACATTGAGCAGCAGCTTGCTCAGAACACCCTCCTGACGGTTGCCTATGTGGGTAGCGGTGGACGCCGCCTGGCCTACGTCGCCGATCTCAACCAGATCCCTGTGACTACGAACGCAGCGGCTCGCGTTCGCCCGTATGCCGCGCAGTATCCTTACCTGACTGCTATCAACCAGGTGAACAGCGGAGCAACCTCGAACTACAACTCGCTACAGTTCTCGCTGAAGCAGGCACAGTGGCACGGGATCACGGCGACGGCATATTACACGTGGTCCAAGTCGCTGGATGATTCGTCAAGCGCCACCACGCCGATGAACAGCCTGAATCTCCGTCAGGATTGGGGTCTGTCGACGTTCGACGTTCGCAACAACTTTGCTGGATTCGCCAGCTACGCGGTTCCGCACTTCACCAACCGTGCTCCCCGTCTGACGCAGGGATACCAGGTCAACGCGCTTTACTCCTTCGCGGGCGGTACGCCCGTCAACATCCTCGTAGGAACGAATACCAGCGGATCGGGTGAGGCAAGCCGCGATCGTCCAAACCGCAACGCTGGTGTGATCTCGCGTGTGGCTCGCGTCACCACGTCGACCAGCACCTCGCGTTCCTACTCCTACCTGAACAGGGCGGCATGGTCCACACCGACCACCGGCACCTTCGGCAATGAGCGTCGCAACAGCATCCAGGGCCCGGGCTTCGGCGATGTCGACCTGTCGTTCTTCAAGCGCACCCCAATCACGGAGCATATCAACACGGAGCTCCGTGCCGAGATCTTCAACATTGCTAACCAGTCCAACTTTGCCAACCCCAGCGGAACGCTGACATCCTCATCCTTCGGCGTCCTGTCTGCAACGCGTAACTCCTCCTCGGCCCCCGGCCTGGGAGCGGGTGAGCCACGCAACATGCAGTTCGCATTCAAGGTCAGCTTCTAAGCATCTGAAACTGCCCTTCACCACTTGGGCCCGCTGTGTTCTGCACTCCTGCAGGCTGCAGCGGGCCTTTTCTTTTACCGAAAGCATCTTTGAAATGGAGTCTCCAGTGACTTGTTTTGCCACTAAGCTTTCTGCAGTCGCATGCGCGGCTGCAATGGTCCTCGGAACGGCCGCACAGGCGCAGAACGACGGCGACACGGTCGATCTGGCCGCACTGAATACCATCAAGAATCAGGCTTTCCAAAACTCGCAGGTGATGGAGAATCTGTACTACCTGAGTGAGGTCTACGGTCCCCGTGTGAATAACAGCCGCAATCATCGTGCTGCGGCCGAGTGGGCGATGAAGCAGATGAAGACCTGGGGCCTGCAGAATGTTCACCTGGAGAGCTGGGGTCCCTTCGGCTACGGGTGGCAGATCAAGAAGTTTTACGGGGCTCTCGAGAATCCGTCCTACGCAGCTCTCATTGGCTTCCCGCTGGCCTGGACGCCCGGCACCAACGGCCCTGTTACGGCGGAGGCCGTCTTCGCGCCTCTTCACACCGAGGCAGACTTCGCGAAGTACAAGGGCAAGCTGAAGGGCAAGGTGGTGCTCTTCTTTGATCCGCGAACCCTGGCGATGCACACTGAACCTGAGGCGCACCGGTTGACGGATGCAGAGATTGAGGCACGTACGCAGACGCAGGATCCTTCACGCGCCGGCGGCTTCGGCGGTGGTGCAGGAGCAGCGGCCCCTCGTCCCGGCGACATCACCCCGTCCACCTTCTCGACTGCAGCAAGCAGTGGCATGGTGCTGCGCAATAAGATTAACGCCTTCTTTAAAGAAGAGGGTGTGCTGGTGGCGGTGATGCCGGGATACAACGGTGACGGCGGAACGGTCTTCGCATCATACGGCGGATCGCAGAACCCGAACGACCCGGTCGGACCGCCCATGGTTGCGATCACGCCGGAGCAGTACAACCGAGTGGTCCGCCTGCTCGACCATGGCCAGACGCCGAAGCTGACCTTTGATATCCAGGTGGAATATCAGAAGGATGACCAAAACGGCTTCAACGTAATCGGCGAGATTCCCGGCACGACGAAGCCGGAGGAGGTCGTGATGGTGGGCGGTCACTTTGATAGCTGGCAGGGAGGCACCGGTGCGACCGACAACGGGACAGGATCCGCGGTCGCGATGGAGGCGATGCGCATTCTTGCAACCGCGAAGAAGCCCATGGCACGCACGGTCCGCGTAGCCCTGTGGGGCGGGGAGGAGGAGGGCCTGTACGGCTCACTGGCCTATGTGCAGAAGCACTTTGCACCACGCACCACGATGGTCAAGACGCCGGAGTATGACAAGCTGGACGTCTACTTCAACGATGATAGCGGCAGCGGTCGCTTCCGCGCAGTTTCAGCTTTGGGGAACGACCAGTTGGCGGCGATCTTCCGTTCGTGGATTGCGCCGGTCAAAGACCTGCAGATCTCCACGGTTACCGGTCTCACAGCAGGTCCAACGCTTGCTCCCGGCGGAACGGACTCCACATCGTTCTCGTGGATCGGCTTGAATGGAGTCGGCTTCATGCAGGATCCCCTGGAATACGGCACGCGTACCCACCACAGCAACATGG
>CAZZZQ010000062.1:0-10876 GCA_964658405.1 uncultured Sphingomonas sp. | reverse complement strand
AGTGGTCGCGGGAAGAACAACTATCAGCTGGCGCAGAAGCTACTGAAGCAGGTTCAGGCGATCCCCGGCGTTGCCGATGCGCACATTCATCAGCAGATCGCGCTGCCCACGATCAACGTGAACGTCGACCGGATGAAGGCAAGCCAGATCGGCCTGACCCAGCAGGACGTCGCCCAGAGCATGCTCATCTCGCTGACCGGAACCGGGCAAACGGCGCCGAACGAGTGGCTCAACCCGCAGAACGGCGTCAACTACCAGGTCGTTGTGCAGACGCCGCAGTACAGGATCGATTCGCTGCAGGCGCTGGGGCGAACTCCGATCACATCGCCGGCGGGGAACACCAGTCAGCTCCTCGGCAACGTGGCCAACTTCCAGCGTGATGTGACCCCGGTCATCATCGACCACTACAACATTCAGCCGGTCTACGACGTATACGCCGACACCGATCGTCGCGACCTGGGTGGTGTGGCGAGTGACATTCGCAAGATTATGGCTGACGCGAAGAAGGATCTGCCGACCGGCACGACGCTGGCCCTTCGGGGCGAGGTCCAGACCATGAGCGATTCGTTCACACGGCTGGGCATCGGCATCATCTTTGCCATCATCCTCGTGTACTTGCTGATGGCTGTGAACTTTCAGAGCTGGCTCGATCCGCTGATCATCCTGATGGCCCTTCCACTGGCGTTCTCAGGTGTCCTCTGGATGCTCTTTCTTACCAGCACCACCTTCAATGTTCCGTCACTGATGGGTGCCATCATGACGATCGGTGTCGCGACTGCGAACAGCATCCTGATGGTGGTCTTCGCAAATGATGAGCGTGCCGCAGGCAAGAGCAGCCTGGAGGCCGCCACGAGCGCTGGCTTCACGCGGCTTCGTCCGGTCTGCATGACAGCGCTCGCGATGATCATCGGCATGCTGCCCATGGCGCTTGCGCTCGGCGAGGGCGGCGAGCAGAATGCTCCGCTCGGCCGCGCAGTGATTGGTGGCCTGTTGCTGGCGACGCTCGGTACGCTCTTCGTAGTTCCGATCATGTACTCGTGGCTGCGAACCGCGCCCCCGAAGAACTTCGACGAAGAGATCGACAACGCATACAAAGAGGGTGGCGATCAGGCTCCCACGGAAGGACAGCCGAAGCCGGCTTGAGTGAACAGTAATGAGTGATGCGCATCGGCCTGAAGACAAGAAGCACGACGAGCTTGGCAACCGGACCTATCCCGAGGACGAGCGGCTTCGCGAGATCTCGGACTATCCTGACCGCCGCCTGACCCGCGAGGAGTGGGAGCGTGAGGAGTCGGCCGCGAGGCAGGCTGCACACAAGAAGCATGAGCAGGTCGCCCATGACCGCGAGGTCCAGCAGGAGTTCGACAAGAAGAAGCATACGCAGCATCGCAACTGGAAGAAGATCCTGCTCTGGGTCGGCGTTGGGATCGTGGTTCTCCTGCTGGTGTTCTTCGTCGGTTATCTGCCGCATCGCGACCGCCAGAAGAAGACGCAGGCGGAGGCCAAACAGCGCGAGCAGGAACATCCCAAGGTTCAGGTCATCCAGGTCAAGAGATCGCATGCTCCAGGCGAGCTTACCGTTCCGGGCACCACCTCCGCACTGACCGAGGCGTACATCTATGCACGGGCGAACGGTTACCTGAAGAAGCGGTATGTCGATATCGGGGACCATGTCAGGAAGGGCCAGCTGCTTGGGCTGATTGACGCTCCGGAGCTCGATCAGCAAGTGGATCAGGCACGCGAGCAGCTCCGCCAGGCCCAGGCTCAGCAGGTTCAACAGCAGGCCTTACTCGATCTCAATCGCGTGACCTACGAGCGGTGGAGAACGCTTGTTGCAAAAGGTGTCTTCTCGCGGCAGGACGGCGATCAACGGGAGTCTGATTACCTGACCCAGCGGGCGAACGTCGCCTCGTATGAGCGCAACGTCGAGAGCTATCGTGCAAATCTTGCGCGGGTCGTCGCACTGCAGAGCTATGAGCGCATCACGGCTCCCTTTGACGGAGTCATCACCCAGCGAAATGCGGATGTCGGTGCTCTCGTAGGAGCGAATGGCTCGGCCAGCGCGGCTCCGATGACCTCCTCCATGTCGCCGACCGGCGGGACCGCTGGGGTGGCAAGCTCGAACACGGGCGGCTCTTCGGGGAACAGCAGTCAGGCAGCCTCCCCATCGACCGGCGGCGCGCAGGGCGGCGCGATCTTTGGAATCGCGCAGTTCAACACGCTGCGCATCCTTGTGTCCGTCCCGGAGGGCTATGCCTCAAGCATCGAGCGAGGCATGCCAGCGAAGGTGTTCGTACAGGAGCGGCCGGATCATCCGATCTTCGGGACGGTGACACGGACGGCAAACTCGATTGATCAGAACACGCGGACGATGCTCGTCGAGGTCGATGTCGACAACCCCGACGGCCGCCTGTACCCGGGCATGTACGCCGTGGTGAGCTTTATCCAGGTGAGGGGTGTTGCGCCCCTGACGGTGCCGGGAGACGCCGTCGTAGTTCGACAGGACAGGAATACGGTCGCAATCGTTCGCAATGAGAAGATCCAGCTGGTTCCGGTCGTGATCGGCCGCGACTATGGTCCATCCGTCGAGATCCTGAGCGGTCTGCATGAGGGCGACTGGGTCGTCACCACCGTGGATGACACCGTACAGCAGGGCGTACAGGTTCGGCCTGAGCAGAAGCCTGAGGCTGGTGAGGATGCTTCCGGCAAAGGCGGCGCGCAGAGCGATAAGACTCCGGACACGGGGCCGAATCAGTATGGCGACCAGTCCATCGTGAACTCAAGCTCCGAGAGCACGAACCAGAAGGGCAAGGGAGGCCAGAAGTCAGGCGGCAAGCAAGGGAGCCAGCAGAAAGACGGGAGCGGAAAATGATGCGCGCCTCCCTGACCGCGATCCTCTTTCTGCTACCTTCTGCTGGCCTGACGCAGCAGGGCGTGCAGCCTCCGCCATTTACGGCTCCGAACCCGCCTATGCCGGCAGCTTCTCAGGCGCCGGGGCAGAGCCGTGTGCCGGATCAGCGACTCCCCGCGGGCGCGCCGGACGCCCCGCTTCCTCAGCCGGACAAGACCACAGTCGATGTGCGAACGCTTGAGCCTCTGAGCGTGCAGCCTCCTACGCCCGGCGATGTCTCGGACGGCTTGAGGAAGACACAAACCATGAGCGCCAAGCCCGACGCAGAGGCGCCGTCAACCCTCGACACACGCATCTTCGGACTGATCGGACCATATCGAGCCTCGCGGATCCCGGAGCTGCCGAAGGGATCGGTCACGCGGCTGGACGGACTGGTACGCGACGGCAAGCTCTATCTCTCCCTTCATGACGCGATTGCGCTCGCGATTGAGAACAACCTTGACGTTGAGGTAAGCCGCTACAATCTCCTGCTGGCCGACACGGACGTGACCCGCGCAAAGGGTGGCGGAACACTGCGCGGCCTCGACTTTACCGTCCAGCAGACTGCCCCGGGTGTCGGTGCCGAGAGCAGCCCCTTGCTCTTCACGCCGTCTGCGACAGGCAGTGCCAACCCGACCAATGTAAACGTCGTCGATCTGTCGCAGGTCACCCAGGCGGGAGGGAGCGTACAGTCGAACCTCGCGCAGAACGGAACGTCGACCTTCGCATCCGGCCCGCCGCTGCCGTTGTTTGATCCCACGCTGACAGCCGAGGCAGGATACCTGCGCCGCTCCAACCAGACCTCCCTCATCACTACGACAACGACTGGCAGCGGCACGCAGACGACGACCGCACCGGCCAGCTATGTGAGTACAGGGATCGACTACCAGCAGGGTTTTTCGACCGGCGCTCAGCTGGATGCGTACGTCAATAATGCGGCGCAGGTGCTCTACGCGGCGGACTCGCAATATGACCCGTTCCACGCGCCAAGTACCTCGTTCACACTGAGCCAGCCGCTGCTGCGGGGCAGGGGCCGCGAGGTGAATCTGCGGTTTATTCGGATCGCGCAGATCGATCAGCGGGTCTCTCGTCTGCTCTTCGAGCAGCAGGTGCTTGAGACGATTTACGGTGTATCGCGCCTCTACTACGACCTTGTTTCGCTCGGAGAGAACATCGGCGTGAAGGTCGAGTCGCTGGTAGCCGCTCAGAAGCTCTATAACGACGACCGGGACCAGGTCGAGCAGGGAACCCTTGCACCGATTGAGCTTACGCGTGTGCAGGCCCTGCTCTCTTCGAGCCGCCTGGACTTGATTCAGGCGCGGGGAGAGTACAGGCAGCAGGAGGTCATTCTCAAAGAGCAGCTGCTGCGCAGGCTGGGCGACCCGACCGTAAACTTCGTTTCGATCGTTGCGACGGACCACATTCTTGTCCCGGACGCTATCCCTGCACTGAACGTGGCGGCACTCATCTCGGATGCGCTGCAGAATCGGCCGGACCTCGCGCAGGCCGCATTACAGGTCAAGGCCGACGAGGTCTCCGTGAAGGGCTCGCGCAATGGCATCAGGCCGACTTTGAACGTCTACGGAAATGTTCAGACGAGAGGTTCCTCGCTGGTTCCCTTCCAGACGCTCGGCTCGACCGGGACCGGCGATGTGGTCGTCCCGCCCGCGTTGACGCAGGGTGGGTTACGACTGTCGACGATCTATCAGGGTGGTGTGCAGCTGAGCCTTCCACTGCGTAATCGGATCGCCCAGGCAGATTACGCGCGCGATACGATCCAGCTTCGGCAGGCGCAGGGGCGGACGGTCAAACTCGAGAATGATATTCGCCAGCAGATCGAGAATTCGGCCATCGCGCTCGACAACGCGCACCAGGCCTACGCCGCTGCCGTCGAGAGCCGGAACTATCAGCAGCAGCTGCTGCAGGCAGAGATTGACAAGTTCACAGTCGGCGCAAGCACCAACTTTCTGATCGTGCAGGATGAGGCGTACCTTGCCCAGGCGCGCTCCACCGAGGTCGCAGCCCGGTCGGACTGGATGAAGGCGAGCATCTCTCTCGACCGTGCTCTTGGCAATCTGCTTGATAAGAATCACGTTGTCCTCGAAGACGCGGTTCACGGCCAGATTCGCTGAGACCGAGCGGTGGCTGATCCCGGCGATTGCGAAACTTCTTCGTCTAACTCAAGCGCCCCCCGCGGTGGCCGGAGGAATCCTGAGCGATGCTTCGGGCATCAGAAAAGAGGCTCCGGTACGTAAACGGTTCACCTGGCCTTTTGTGTGAACTTAACTGATTTAGAGATTGGGGAGATATAGATATGGCAGAGCAGGATAGCAGGGATGGTCTTAGCCGACGGGGATTTTTAGGAAAGACCTCTGCCGTGCTGGCTGCAGCCGCGGGTATGCCGATGATGGCAGCCGCCCAGCAGGCCGTAGACATGAGCAAAGATACTCACACCGGTATCAATGAGCAGCAGCCCGGACCGAAGAATCCAGCGCTGGATGCGCAGGAGCCGGATTCGGTCTATCCGCCGATGACCGATTCGGGCGGCCAGCCGCCGTTCAAGTACCCCTTCAGCTACGCGCATAAGCGTATCGAAGCTGGTGGCTGGACGCGACAGGTCACGGTCCGCGATCTCGCTATCTCAAAGAAGATGGCCGGCGTCGAGATGCGTCTGATCAGCGGCGGCGTGCGGGAGCTTCATTGGCATGTAGGCTCCGAGTGGGCATTCATGACCGCCGGTAGCGCACGAATCACGGCGGTCGACCAGAAGGGCCGAGGCTTTGTGGAGGACGTTCACGAGGGCGACCTGTGGCTGTTCCCGGGTGGCATTCCGCACTCGATTCAGGGTCTGGGTCCGGACGGATGCCAGTTCCTCCTGGTCTTCGACGATGGCAACTTCAACGAGTTCGAAACGTTCCTTCTGACGGACTGGCTGCACCATACTCCAAAGGAGGTTCTGGCGAAGAACTTCAACGTTCCGGAGACCACCTTCGACGCGGTTCCGAAGCACTAACTCTTCATCTTTCCGCGTGATCTTCCGCGCTCGCTCGAGGAGGAGAAGAAAGCGGTCTACGCTGGAAACGGGCCGATCCCTAACAGCTTTGCGTTCTTCACCAACAAGATGCAGCCTACGAAGGTCACTGCGGGGGGAAGCGTAAAGATTGTGGATCGCTCGAACTTTCCCGCAACGAACATAGCCGCCGCAATCGTCACTCTCAAGCCGGGCGGCCTGCGCGAACTGCACTGGCACCCCAACGAAGACGAATGGCAGTATTACGTCAAGGGTTCGGGACGCATGACGGTGTTTGCAGCGGGCGGTCATGCGCGAACGATGGACTTCCGCGCAGGAGACGTCGGATACATCGAGCGCTCGATGCCACACTACATCGAGAACACCGGTGATACCGACATGGTCTTCCTCGAAGTCTTCCCGACTCCGACGTACGAGGACATTTCGCTTGGGGAGTGGTTGGCCAATACCCCGTCGAGGCTGGTCGATCAGCATCTTGGGACTGGAGAGGACTTCCTCCGTAAGATCAGCAAGAAAGAAGCCGTCGTCACGCCTGAGTAGGTAGGCCGTCCGTTTGAGGAGCAATCTGTTGGGACATTCAAACGCTGGAAAGAGAGGCCGCCACCTTCTGGCTGGCCTCTCTCTGATTTTCGTTCTGTTGCCCTGCTCTTCGGCGCGCGCGCAGCGGGAGATGTATCCGCGTAAAGAGGGCCAGGTCCAGCCTCTGCACTGGAATGAGCTCCCCAAGTGGATCACCTTCGACATGGAGCTCCGTGGCCGGCTTGAGGAGCAGACCTCCCTCGGTTACGTTTCAGGCAAAGATCGTCTCTATGAACTGACGCGCGTACGTGGCGGTGTCGAGGTTCGCCCCGTCTCATGGCTGACCGGCTACGCCCAGTTCTTCGATGCGCACGCACTTGGACTTCCGCTTCGTGATGTGGCCGCCAACATGCGCGACACCTTCGATCTGCGCCAGGGCTACCTGAATTTCCACTACAAGCCAGCGCAGATCTTCATCGGTCGGCAGGAGCTACACTTCGGCGACGAGCGCGTCGTCGGCATCAGCGACTGGACGAATGACAGCCGCACCTGGGATGGCTTCGACCTGCGCATCGGCGATAAAAATCGGGTCGACATCTTCAGCACCTCCGTCGTCACCGTCCATCCAACGAGTCTCGACAAACACGGAGCAGGGCTTACCTTCCATGGGGTCGAAGCCAGCCTTACGACCCTGGTTCCCAGGACTGTCGTACAGCCCTTCGTGCTGGTTCACGCCTTGCCGCGTGTCATCAGTCAGCAGGGCATCGCCGGCACGCAGACTGAAGTTACCTTCGGCTCCTTCTACGAGACCAAGCTACCCTTGAATTTCGACTCTTCTGGCACGGGACTGTTGCAGCGAGGAAGCTATAGCAACGACTCGATTCATGCAGGCGCAGGAATCGTTCGATTCGGCTACGCTGCGGCAAGGGTTCCGTTGAAGCCTCATGTCGAGGTGGAGTACGACTATGCGACTGGGAACCCTCACACAAATCCCGACCGCATTGGAACGTATGACCAGCAATATCCAAGCAATCACAACGCCTTTGGCCTCGTGGATCTATTCGGCTTTCAAAATATCAAGCAGGACCGCGTCAACTTCTCCCTCGCTCCGACCCCGAACTTTCTCCTGCTCTTTCAGGGTGGATCGCTGCATGTGGCCTCGACCCGGGATGGTGTTTATGCAAGTGCAGGCACCAGCCTCTTCAAGGCTCCGGCTGCCGGCTTTCTTCACGACGGCATAGGGACTGAGTTCGATGCATCGGCGAAGTATATCTATCGTAAGTCGTTCGTGACCAACGTCGGCGTTGGCCACTTCTTTCCCGGCTACGTCATGACGAGCTCTGCTCATGGTGCTCCCCTTACGATCGCCTATCTCCAGTTCACCTACCGATTCAAAGTGGATCACTAAACTCCTCGATCCCGTGGATCAGAGTAGAAGTACCGATATCGCAAGACGCTCCCTTTAGGGCATAGTAGAAAGATCTTCAAGTCTCAGGAAAGATCGCAAGACGGCTAAACGCCGCCTGCGCTTTTATTTTGCAAGCTGACAGGCCGGCCCTTGTCTGCAGGGCTCGGCAAGGCCTCATCGATCGATAACCGCTTCGCCGAGGTCTTCCATGCGTACCGCCCTTCTGCTCACCACCTTGTTGATCGCGCCGTCGGCCCAGATGCTGGCGACGGACTATACCCTGCTGGCAACTCCGAAGACCGTAGCCTGGGGCTACTACTCGGGCATGGCGAAGCCGGCATTGACCGTCCACTCAGGCGACACGGTCAAGATGCAGACCCTCTCCACCTGTGGTCCCCCGGAGCGGATGATTCAGCAGGGTGTGAAGCCGGAAGATATCCCGGCCTATACCGGACCGATCTACAAAGAGGTGACAGATAAGGGGCCGGGCGGTCACATCCTTACCGGGCCAGTCGCGATTGAAGAGGCGGAGCCGGGCGACGTCCTCGAGGTGCAGATCCTCAAGGTCGATATCGATGTCAACTTCGCCTGTAACGGCTTCGGACTCGGGCGCGGATTTCTACCGATGGAGTACCCGTACGGCCGGTCGAGAATTATCCCGCTTGATCGTGAGAAGATGATCGGCCACTTCGCGCCGGGCATCGAGCTTCCGCTCCATCCCTTCTTCGGGAGTATGGGTGTAGCGCCGGCTGGAGGGAAGATCGACAGTGCGCCTCCGTTTGCGCATGCAGGCAACATGGATAACAAGGAGCTCGTCGCCGGCACAACGCTCTTTATTCCGGTCGCCGCTAAGGGTGCTCTCTTCGAAGCAGGCGATGGTCATGCAGGGCAGGGCAACGGTGAGGTGGATATCACCGCGCTCGAGACCTACGTGACCGGAACCTTCAAGTTCATCGTGCACAAGCACAAAGAATTGATCTGGCCACGCGCCGAGACGCCGAACTACTACATCTCCATGGGCTTCAGCAAAGATCTGAAGGAGGCGACGGAGCATGCGCTGCGCGACATGATCAGCTTCCTGATGGAGGAGAAGCACCTGACTCGCGATGAGGCTTATATGCTGTCGAGCGTGGCGGTTGATCTCGACATCACCCAGTTGGTCGATGGAAACGTGGGCGTGCATGCCATGTGTCCGAAGAATATCTTCGTTGGCGACAAACGATAGCAATCACGTCTCTCTACGGAGGGACGTGGATTGCTGGACGCAGGTCCGGCGATGTCTCCCGTCATCGTGTCGGGAGGTTTTTAGACAGCATACAGATTCCCTATAGCAGCTAACACTTCAGGGTCGCTCCGGGCAGGCCTTCTGCAAGTGATTACAAGCATTGAAGAAGGCCAGGTCGGCCATAGCGGGATCGAGTGTGAGAGGGTAGTCTGCGAGGTGCGGGTGCTCTGATGTATCCAGCGAAAGGCGCGGCAGGGCGCACTCCGTTCTTTATGATGAATCCATGCACGCGAAAGAGTTAGCCACAAAGCGGACAAAGGCCCAGTTGAAGCTGGCGATCGAGCGTCGCGAGTTTGAACTGTACTACCAACCCCTCTTCGACACAGGCGAGTCTTCCTTCTACGGTGTTGAGGCGCTGCTACGGTGGAACCATCCTGAGAAGGGCATGCTCTCACCAGCAAGCTTCATCCCCCTGGCGGAGGAGACCGGGCTGATTGTCGGTCTTGGCTCCTGGGTGCTTCACCAGGCCTGTTCCGACTTCGCAGTGCTGGAGGCGGCTTCGAATGAAGACCTCTGCTTGAGCGTCAATGTATCGAGCCGTCAGCTTGAAGAGCCTGATTTCATCATGGACCTTGCAGGCGTCCTTGCGGAAAGCGACATCGCTCCGAACCTCCTTCAGCTCGAGCTTACGGAGAGCATCTTCCTCAGGGACCCGGTCTACACCGGAGAGACGCTACGCAGGATTCGAAGCATGGGCGTCAAGATTGCATTCGACGACTTTGGAACTGGCTATTCATCTCTGAGCTATCTTGAAAAATATCCGATTGACACCTTGAAAATTGACCAGTCCTTCGTGCAGAAGATCGGAAACGGAACGGTCAACTCGCAGATCGTGAAGATGATCGTCGACCTGGCGAAGGCTCTTGAGATGGAAGTTTCGGCTGAGGGGGTTGAGAAAGAGGAGCAGGCACTCGTGCTGAAGGGATATGGCTGCACGCGCGTGCAGGGCTATCTCTACGGCAGACCGATGTCCCTGCCGATGATGCGGGAATTGCTCTTGAAGCGAAGTACTTCAATGCTGCACGGAATGTACCGCTTTTAATCAAAATCTGCCACGGGAGTAAGTCTCCCGTGGCAGATTTTTGATGAGGTGGCGACGACGTTTATGCGCCCGTGTAGGGAGTCGCATAGTGCGTAGACCATTGCGGCCGATTCTGGTCGATCCACCGAATCGTACCGGCCCGCGGGTCCGCGTCAAAGAGCATGAAGGCGTTCTGGTCGTAACGGGTTGACGCCATCACCGTATGCTGCGGACCGTAGGTGTGCGCAAAGTCGATCCACTTGTGATAGTGCCCGGCTATTACGATCTGGATCGTATCCTGATGCTTTCTTAGCAGGGGATGCAGGCCGAAGTCAGCGAACTCAGTCGGCTGCTGAAACCAGAGGGGATAGTGTACGAAGACGACCGTTGGCTTTTTAGCGGCAAGCTGCGCCTCTGCCCACTGAAGCTGCGTCTCACCAAAAGATCCGATCTGGCGGCCTCGCAGCGGCTGGTCAGGTGCCCAGGTTTTGCCGAGAAAGTTGTTCAGGTGCAGGAAGCGGAAGCCTTTATAGTCGACCGCATAATAGGGGTCGGTGCGGAGCTTGTTCTTGAAGAGCTCGTGCGACGCCTCGCGTGAGACCCCCGGGTTCAGATGCTCGTCATAGTCATGGTTTCCGAAGCCGATGTGCACCGGCATCTTGAAGCCGTCGAGCAGCTCGCGAGCGATATCGATCCGCGTCCGGTTCTTGTAGTAGAAGTCG
>CAZZZQ010000061.1:3215-10939 GCA_964658405.1 uncultured Sphingomonas sp. | reverse complement strand
CTGGAGCTACCGCAACGTCGGCAAGACGGTCGACGATGCGGCCGGCGAGGCCTTCGACAAGGTGTCGAAGCTGCTGGGCCTGGGCTACCCGGGCGGTCCGTGGATCGACGGGCTGGCAAGGCTGGGGAACCCGAAGGCGGTCTCGTTTACCTTCGCAAAGATCAGGCCGCGTGTGAATCCCGTCGTCGTCAACCGGAAGGCTCCGCCGATCGGCGAGGGGCCGCGATTCGACTTCTCCTTCAGCGGAATTAAGACAGCGGTGCTCCGGTACGTCGAGGCAAATGGGATGAGGGAGGCGATCGAAACGCGCCGTGCAGCCCTTGCGCCTGACATGCGCCCCGCAGAGGCTGCGGCTCTCTGCGATCAGCGCACGCTCGATCTGATCGCATCCTTCCAGGGCGCGGTCGTGAAGAACCTGCTGCGTCAGAGCTTCGCCGCGGCCGAGTCATTCGGGGCACGCGGGATCGTCGTCTCAGGCGGCGTTGCGGCGAACCGTGAGCTGCGCGAGCGATTCCTGGCGGAGGGTGCAAAGCGCGGTCTGCCGGTAGCCTTTCCGTCTGTTGGCCTGTCGACCGATAACGCGGCCATGATCGCCGCCGCAGCGTGGCCTCGATACGTCGCCGGCGAGTTCGCAGACGAGGCCATGGGCGCAACCCCGCAACTCCGCCTCGGCTAAATCGCAAACACGGTCATTCTGAACGAAGTCGAAGGACCTGCGGTATTCGCAGCAAGTATTTTCACGCCCCCTGCAATATCTGCACTCCCAAACCGTTAACACCTCTAGACAGCAAGCAGGGTAGGGGACCGGATGCCGAGCCAGGATTGGACGATCGCCGAGCAGGACCAGCTCATCGCTGACGCCCTCGAGCGTGACGAACCACGGCTCCGCAGCTTTATCGGCAAGCGTGTCTTCGACTCCGGCGACGCCGAGGACGTCCTGCAGGATGTGTTCTACGAGCTGATCCAGACCTACCGGTTGATGAAGCCGGTCGAGCAGGTGACGGCATGGCTCTATCGCGTCGCCCGCAACCGCATCACCGATCTCTTCCGGAGGTCGAAGCCAGAGTCGCTCAGCACAGGCTACGGCGACTCCGACACGGACACGCTGCTGGACCTGCTGCCGTCTGAAGACGCCGGGCCGGACGCAATCTACGCCCGCACGCTGCTCTTCGAGGCGCTCGACGAGGCCATCGACGAGCTCCCGGAGGAGCAACGCGAGGTCTTCATCGCCCACGAGATGCTGGCAGAAGCTTTAAGGAGCTTGCAGAGGAGACGGGCGTTGCCGTCAATACGCTGCTCTCACGCAAGCGCTACGCCGTCCTGCATCTCCGGCGACGGCTGCAGCAGATCAACGACGACTTTAGTACCGAGTAAAGAGGAACCCACCATGAAGCAATACCGCATCTTCAAAGCACTTAAATTCGTAGTCCTGATCCTTCTCGCCACCGCTGTCTTCGGGGAGGTCGTCATGCATCTGTGGAACTGGCTGATGCCCGAGATCTTCGGCCTGCGCACCCTTAACTTCGCCCAGGCTCTCGGCCTGCTGATCCTGACGAAGCTCCTGTTTGGCGGCTTCCATCGTCACGGTGGCGGCGGTGGCCGTCGATGGAAGCGTGACATGGAAGAGCGTTTCTCGAAGATGACGCCGGAGGAGCGCGACCGCTTCCGCTCCGGCATGCGCGGCCGCTGGGGCTGCCGACCCACCCGCAACCAGGGCTCCGAGCCACGCCCCGAACAGGCCTCGGCCTGAACAACGAATCACAGCCAAGGAGAGCGATCCCCATGACTCCGTTGCAAACACCGCACGCGCCGCATCATGAACCATTACTGCAACTCGACGTCACCGTGCTCCAGCGCGAGAACCTCCGCCTGCAGCTCCTCGTGTCGGAGCTGCTGCTGAAGAACCAGCAGCTCCGCACCGACCTTCGGCTGAGTACGTATGCCAGCTTGTAGAGGAGCGACGGCCAGGTTGCTCATGCTGCAACCGTCGTCTCAACATCACAACGATGGGTCTGCCCGGTCCGGAGGACTCCACGAAGCTCCTGGCATTCGTTTCGTGGTCACAAGCTTCCGAAGACGCCCCTTTGCGGGCGCGAACCGATTGGCTGACGAGAAGCCGAGCTATCCGGATTCATGCTTCACGCTCAAGTACTGTTCAGGTTCGCGGACTACTCAACGGAGGACCCTGCAGTGACCTGTGGCACAAGGACAAACAAATCGTAGCTGTAGATCATGGTCTTCCAGGATTCGTCGAGATCGAGCTTCCTGTAGCGCAGCTTGCGTAGATCAAAGACCGTAAGCGTCTCGCTTCCCGGTAGACCCGCGTTCGGGAACAGATTCGCAAGGGCGGGCTTCATCCAGGCACTGGCCTCATCCGTAGCAAGATCGAACGGCTTCTGGCCCAGTGGCTTGCGATAGCCGGGAACAGTGACATCGATTCCCTTCGCACCCATGATGTAGATATGGAGCGACCGTACTTGCTCAGCGTCGGCTGTCTCGGCCACAAAGTTGCCGAGGTCTCTCTGGTGAAGAGGGTTGAATCCCTTTCCGACGTGGTTTGCGCCGAACTTGAACAGAATTCGCGCGTCGGGTTTGCTTTTTGAGAGCGGGACATACTCAGCAAGGAAGTGCTGTTTCAAAAGCACAGTGCGGACTCGGTTGCTGTCCGGGTCGCGATGCAGAGTCAGCAGATAGATTCGGCGCGACTCCGTAAACTCGTGAAGGATGCGTTTGGTCTCGGGCGTGCCGTCGGTCTGAATAGCGCCGGTGATCTCTGCGATGTCCTGGTCCGTCGATGTAAGCAGATAAACCTTGAAGTAGTCATTCTGGGTAGCGGCCTCGGCTTCGGCTGTGCGCTCCTTGGCCCTGAGGCTGGCGATGGCTGTCTGCGAGCGCGCGCCAGGGTTTGTAGCTGCCATAGCATCGAGCAGAGCGCCGGCGGAGGCAAGGAACTCCTGGTCCAATCCCCATAGATGAAAGTTCGAGTTGTGCGAGGCTGTCGCACAATCGGCTGCAGTGTCGTTTTCTTCGCGCATGTTCTGGAAGGCGATGCTGTTGGGATAACGCTTCAAATACGACTGCAGGCTGGCGATGCGGTTCGAGGTCTGAAGCTGGCCGTCGACGAACGCAGCAGAGACAGGTCCAACCTCCACCGCGTACGCGTCAGGGTGCATGATCTTGCAGATCGCGGAGGTGAAAAGCGGGATTTCGTGGGTCAGGTGCGACTCGCCGATCAGAACGAAGCGTGAGTCTGAGATGGCAGTGGATAACACCGGAAGACCATCTCCGGACAACGACGATCCGGTAAGTACCAACGGGCTGCGGGCCTCTGAAAGGGCATCGGCGAGGCTTGTTTTTGGTGGGCCCGTTTGTGCGAAAGACGAGCAAAGGCAGCAAAGCAGCATGGCTGCCGAATACCTGATTGAGGGCATTGTTCAAAGGTAGCGGACTCCCGCCGATTCTAAAAGCGCGATCGCATCAAGAGGGTCCAACAACCAGTGACGAAAGATGCGCTTCTCTTGACCAAGGTTCACTGGTTCTCGTCGAGTGCTACGGGTCGCGGTACTCGCGGCGCTTGAGTTCGGCAACTGCCTGCTCATGCCCCTGAAGCGCCGCCTGGCGATTCCAGTGGCGAGACTGCACATAGTCGTGGTCGACGCCCTCGCCGAAGAAGTAGAGATGGCCGAGCTGGAACTGGGCTTCCGCGTTGCCCTGGTGCGCGGCCTTGCTGTACCAGGCGGCGGCCTGGGTGTAGCTGAGCGGAACGCCCTGGCCGATGTAGTAAAGATCGGCGAGCTTCTGCTGGGCTTCGGGCAGGTTCTGCATGGCGGCCAGCCTGTACCAGTGAGCGGCTTCCGTGTCGCTCTGCGCGACGCCTTCGCCCTTGCGATACATCAGGCCCAGGTTGTATTGCGCCCATGCGAGATGGCTGTGGGCGGCTCGCTGGCACCATGCGAACGCCTCGGCGAAGTCATCGGCTGCGTAGTAGCGGAAGCTGAGGTTTGCCTGCGCGTAGGCGTGGCCCTGTTCGGCGGCTTTGCGCTCCCAGGAGGCGGCTTCGGCGGCGTCCTGCGCAACGCCCTGGCCTTCGTCATAGAGGGTGCTGAGAAGGTACTGCGACTCGGCGTGGCCCTGCTCGGCGGCGAGCCGGAGGCTGGCCGCGGCCTCGGGAAAGTTGCCGCTGTTGTAGGCGGCTCCGCCCTGCTGGTAGTGCGGATTCGTGGCTGCGTTCGCGGCGTCGCGCCGGCCGCGCGCGATGATGCCGGAGCGATTGGAGTGCAGCGACAGCGCCGCCCCGGCGGGGATGTGCTGCAGGCCGCCCTTGGCTTTATCGTCCATAGGCCGTGATCTGGCGGTCGACACGCTCGAACCGCTGCTGGGCTTCGGCGACCTGCTCGCGAAGGCTGCTGGCGAGCTCCGTGAGGAGGTCGCGGTGCTCCCGGGCGGCGGCCTCGGCGTCCAGGTAGAGCTCGGCGATCTCGCCTGAGAGCAGCGTGTGCTGTTCGGCATCGAGGACGGCCATGTCGCGCTCAGCGTGCTGGATCTGGCGCGAGATGCGGAGGATCTCGGCTCGGGTGTCCTCTCCGGCGATGGCGGCGTGGATCTCGCGGTGGTCATCGAGCAGCCGCTGCAGGGTCTCGGTGTCGCCGCGGCTGTAGGCCTGGTTGGCACGAGCCATCAGGAGGGTGAAGAACCTCTGCTCAGCCTCGTCGCGCGCGAAGTCGGGGTGGATGCGCTTGGCGACGTCGCGGAAAAGAGTCTTCAGGCTCGGCGGCGGGTCAAACTCCTCGGCCTCGTGGGCGGCGCCAAAGGCGGCATCGTGGGTCTCCTGCGCGCGCTGCCGGCTCTCGGCGGCGTGGCGGCGGGCGGTGTCGGAGTCGTAGAGAGCGACCTCGCGCTCGGCGATGCGCGCCTCCAGCTCGTCCAGCTGCGCGTAGAGGACGCCGACCTGCCGGAGGTAGCGGCCCTCGAAGGTCTTGAACTGGGCGCGAAGCTGGGCAAGCTCCGACTCGCGCTCGGCGAGCCGCGTGCGAACGGTGGCAAGCTGCTCGCGCTTGTCGAGGAGCTCTGCGGCGTCCGGGGATTGCTGGAAGATCAGTGCGGCTGGCATACAGTGTCCGTGAACTCTAGTTTAGCGGAGCGGCTCCAGCGGCGCGGTGTTCAACGTCCCTTGATCCAACCTTGGGATAATGGGCAGCATGCCGGCACGTCGATCCTTTCTGCAAACCGCCTTCGCTACGGCGATCCTCTCCACGGTGCGCCCGCTGCAGGCCGCCGCTCTCCCGCAGGCCTTTCCTGCCCAACTCCAGGAGGCGCTCGGAAAGGCGCTCGACGATCCGGCACTGGCTGCGAAGCTGGCGCCGGTTCTGCTCGATGTCGGCTTCACCTGGGAGGCTCCGACGCAGCCAGCGGCCAGCTTTCGCACGATCGTCGCCTACAGCTTTGGCAACCGGCCAGCGTTACCGGGCGCACCGCTGCCTGCCCCGGGACCAATCAACGAGGAGCTGGCGAGGGCTGTGATCGAGGCGCAGCGCCGCAGCCAGGCGGGGACCATCTACGCCCAGTGGGAGATCGCCGACTTTCTCCGTGGCCACCCGGCGATCGGAAAGGTTGTGGCGATCGAGCCGATTGTCGCGCCCGACAAGACGGTCAAGTATCTCAGCACAGATGGCGTCGCCGAAGCGATTGTTGCGCTCGTTGGCGGGGATGCCGCGAGGCTTGGCCGTGTCTGCGTCATCGGCCATCACGACCACGCAAAGCGCTGCGTCGAGACCTCGCGCGGCCGCGGGATGGTCGCCTGGGCGATGGCTGGGCTTGCGCTCCCGGCCAACTACGACCCCGCCTCCGACCAGCCCTGGACCCGCGAGCGGGAGCTCTACCTGATCCACGATATGGCCGCGCAGCTGATGCAGATTCGCGCCGCCCGGATCGCGGCCCATTCCCACGCGGTCTAGCTACAAACGGGCCGGTCGCCTTCTCGCGGCCATCGGCTAGAATCGAAGGGAGATTTCAAGAAGGAATAGACTGCACCGCGCCCTCGCGCACGGCTGCGGCAGGACAAAGCGCAGTGGCAGTGATGGAACTCTTCAATACCCTCAGTGGAACGATTGAACCCCTTGCGCCTGTCGGGACGCCGGCGCTCCGCATGTACGCCTGTGGCCCCACGGTCTACGACTACGGCCATATCGGGAACTTCCGGACCTTTCTGCACGTCGACGTGCTGCGTCGCTTTCTCCTGCAGCAGGGCATGGCCATTGACCACGTCATGAACGTGACGGACGTGGATGACAAGATCATCCGCAACGCCGGGAACGCAGGGGTCCCGATCGCCGACTACACCGCCAAGTTCGAGCGGGCCTTCTTCGAGGACATGGACGCCCTCGGCGTCGAGCGGCCGGAGCATATTGCCCACGCGACCGAGTGCATCCCCGAGATGGTCACCCTGATCCAGCAGCTGGCCGAAAAGGACATCGCCTACCAGACCGAGGACGGCAGCTGGTACTTCCGGCTGAGCCGCTTCCCGGAGTACGGCAAGCTGTCGAAGAAGGATCTCGAGAACATCGAGGACGGCGCGCGTGTCGATGTGGACGAGTACGAGAAGGATGCCGCGCGGGACTTCGCTCTCTGGAAGGCCGTCAAGGGTACCGAGCCGAGCTGGGATACGGCGATCGGCAAGGGGCGGCCGGGCTGGCATATCGAGTGCTCGGCCATGGCGATGAAGTTCCTCGGCGAGACCTTCGACCTCCACGCCGGCGGCGAAGACCTGATGTTTCCGCACCACGAGAACGAGATTGCCCAGTCGGAGTCGGCCAGCGGCCACACCTTCGCACGCCACTGGATGCATGTGCGCTTCCTCCTGGTCGAAGGCAAGAAGATGTCGAAGTCGGAGGGGAACTTCTATACCCTGCGCGACCTGCTGCTGAAGGGCTACCGCGCCTCGGCGATCCGCTTCCTTCTGATCTCCGTGCCCTACCGGCACCAGATGAACTTCACCTTCGACGGCCTGACGGAGTCGACCAACGCGATCGACCGCTTGCGGACCTTCCACCAGCGCATGCTGAAGGGCGGCTTCGCGGCCGGGCTGAACCCGGAGATCGCAACGGCTACCGCCAAGGCTGAAACGGAATATACGGCCTCGCTGGCGAACGACCTCAACACCGCTGAGGCTCGTGCGGCGATCTTCGACCTGGTTCGCACGGCTAACTCCGCCGCGGACGCAGGCACGCTCCTGGCGGAGAACGCGGCGGAGATCCTGCGCGTCCTGACGCTCTTCGACGGCGTCTTCGCCATCCTCGAGGATCGCGACGCGGCGATCACGCGGTCCGCGCTCGACTGGGCCACGGCGGAGGGCCGGATCGCCGAGGCTGACCCATCGCTGGTCGCGACGCTCGCCTTCAGCGACGCCGATATCGACGCGCTGGTGGCAGAGCGGACGCAGGCCAAGAAGACACGCAACTTTGGCCGGGCCGACGCCATTCGCAACGAACTGCTGGAGAAGGGCATCCTGCTCGAAGACGGCAAGGACGGTGTTCGATGGAAGCGCAAATAAGAGTTCGTTCCCGGGCTGCAGTGCTCGCAGCTCTGATCCTCGGCGCTGCGGCTTCGTTTGCCCAGGCTCCTCCAACGATGGAGTTCAGCAGCGACGCTCTGAATCTTCGCTTCAACTATCCCGGCGACCTTGTCGTCCGCGATGCCTCGCAGGCGGTCCGCGACGGGCACCTGAC
>CAZZZQ010000061.1:0-3205 GCA_964658405.1 uncultured Sphingomonas sp. | reverse complement strand
CGGCGACTCCGACCCTGAGCTTGCCGCGGCGACGCGCTGCCTGAAGCCGGATCTCCTGCTGGAACTCCCGGGCTCCGCCGTTCCGCAGACGACCACGGCCACTCCCGGCCCGGACGGAAGCACGCGGATGACGATCACCCCGGCTGTCTCCGGGACCATTCTGCTCGCCGAGCTCGACATCGACTGCCTCACTCCGGAGCAGCAGTCCAAGGCAAAGGACCTGCAGACCAACATGGCGGAGCTGGTGAACAAGGTTCCCGGAATGCACCCGATTCTGCAGCCTGCCTGGTACAACGTCGGCTGGCAGAAGGTCCATGTCGCCGCCGCACAGGGCCAGCCCCATGCCAAGGCGGATACGCCCGCAGGACCGCTGCAGCTTTTCACGATGGGCTTTTCGACCAGCTGGAACAACCACCTGCTGGTCTGGTACTTCTCGTCGAACAGCACCGAAACCCTCAATCGAATGACGAAGAGCACGGTCCGCTTTGGGCGCGCTGCTGCGGCTCCGCTCTACCCGGTGACGATCGGAAACGCCACGCCCAGCCGCTGATGAACGACCTGGCCGTCCGTCTATGGGCTTGCGACTGGATGCACTCGTTCGCTGAGCACCTCCGCTCCGGAGGCATTCGCGGCGATGCTGGTCGTCTTCAGTAGGATCTCGAACGGCTGAAGCCGGCCGTGTGCGTCGACTGCCCGATCGAGTATTGGCTGCATCTGTTCCGGGCGCAGAAGAAACTCGCCGGCCGCCTCTGTGCCTGCCATGTTGACGCCTTCGATCAGGAGAATGTGGCCGGTGTTCTCGAGGTTTGGGACGTAGGCGATCAGGCCGTAGGTCGCGTTCGCGGGATCGCCCGTGATGCTTGCGTACTCAGCCTGCTCGCCGGCCAAGGGATGCGTGTTGCGAATGCGTCCGGAGCCGCCATACTCGATCCCACGCGAGAACTGGAAGTTCAGTTGCGGCTCGAAGAGGCTCACCCAGGGGTTGGCGTCGGTCGAGCCGAGCAGGATGGCATTGCCGGTGTGCAGATCGTCCATGCGGAGGTCGCGGGCAAAGCGAACGACCAGGCGCTCCGGGATAACCGCCTTCAGCTGGGCGAGCTTGGTAGCGAGGCTAAGGTCTGCCACGCTCGTATATCGCCGCGCGGCCAGGACGGCGACCTTGTGGACGAGCGTGGTCTGGTCCTCGGGACGAGCAGTTCGGAGCAGGGTGCTTACCCCGCGATCGATCTGTTCAGTCGCACGGTAGCTGCCGTTGACGTACTCCGGCAGCGTGACCTTGTCCCTGGTGAAGCTCTGCATCATGACCAGGCCACCGTCGGCCGGCACGATAAAGGTGTCGCGCTTCTCGGTGAAGAGCTCGCTCCAGAGCAGCCGGCTGGCACGTGCATCGTAGGAACGGAAGGGGTTCCATTCGTTCTGACCCAGAAGGTATCCGGCGAGGCAGGCGACGAAGCACAGCAGGATCATGCCGGTGATCAGGCCTCGACGACCAGGGGAGGGCCGCTCTGGAGGAGCAAAAGGAGCCTCGCCCGCTGCGGGCGGACCAGGTGACCGATCTTCCTCTGCGCCTTCATGCTCTTCTGGCTCCGCGTCGCGAGCCGGTGCGGCCAGCCCCGGTCCGTCACGGGGGGCGAAGATGGGAACGTAGCCGCCGCGCGGAATCAGAACCACCACCGGCTCTTCCAGGCCCTCACGTTTGAAGTAGTCTTCAAGCCGTTTGCGGAGGGTTCGCGCATAGTTGCGGACGATGTTGTCTTCGTTCGAGTTGTAGCCCTCGGGCCTGCCGAAGACCTTTACGCCAATCTGCTGCTCGGTGATCTCGGCCTCGCGCCCGCGAATCTGCCGGTCGCAGACGTAGCGCAGGAATCGGGCAAGCAGCTCCGACTTCCCCAGGCTTCGGCTCTCGAGAATGCGCTCGACCAGCAGCCAGCGGTGATCAGCGTCCAGCGTCTCCCGCGGACGTTCCTTCACGCGAGCCGCGGTCGCGCTGAGAGAGGTCTTCCGGGTTTCAGCAGTGAGCATGGATGCCTCATGGTTGACCTTGCTGGGATGCGGGCGGTTATCTGCGACTCTAGGCGAGTTCTGTGAACGGCCCGTAAATCTGTCCAGTCCGATCGATCCTCCAGCCCGTGACAAGCGCAATTTTCACATCGCTCTAAATCTCTGCAAATAAAGCTGATGAAGACTTTTTTGACCGGGTATGGGTGGCCTGACACGGTGTAAACCCGTGGCTGCCACTTGGGACAGGCCTAACGATAGCGATACACCCACACAGACCGCGCCCGTTCGGCGCCCCGGTCCATGCGGCACAGAAATTTGCTTTGGAGGCTCTATGTTTTTGAAGGACGACTCGATACGCAGCATGCACTCCTTCCTCTCTGTCGGAAGGCGAGGGAGTCTGTGGTGCTCCTTCCTGCTCCAGGGAACGACGCTCTTTGGAGGCGCTCTCCTTTCGGCGGCACTCCTTACGCCTACGGCCCTGGGGGCACAGTCGGATAACTCCGCCATTGTCGGAACGGTGACCGATGCCTCCGGCGCCGTTGTTCGTAACGCCAGCGTGACCGCGACGAGCGAGCTGACCGGAACCGACCACAAAACCGTGACCAACAACTCGGGACTCTATACGATCAATGGGCTGGCTCCGGGCAAGTACACGGTGACCATCACGGCCACAGGCTTCTCGACCAAGACGGCGACGAACAACTCTGTCGATCCATCGATCCCGGCTACCGTGAACATCTCGCTGGCTGTCGGCACGAACGCCGAGCGTGTCGAGGTCACCGCTCAGGAGACTCCGCTGCAGGCCGACTCCTCAACCCTCGGGCGGGTCATTACGAGCAACCAGATTGAGAACCTACCGCTGAACGGTCGCAATCCGATCTACACGGCGCTCACCAAGGCTGGTATCACCAGCGGGCCGGGCAGTCCGATTACCTCGAACGCCTCCGGATCAGGAAGCAATGTGTCGAGCTTCAACTTCTCCACGGGTCTCGGCGGGCTGCAGATCAACGGTGGCCGTGAGCGCGACAACCTGATCACCTACGACGGTGCGGTTGCGGTGCGCATCCGGGCCAGTGGCGACTCGATCGGTGTGCCCGACCTCGATGCCGTGCAGGAGGTCCAGATCCTCGCTACCAACTATCCGTCTGAGTATGGACGCTCGATCGGCGGACAGATCCGGATCATCACCAAGAGCGGTGGCAAC
>CAZZZQ010000060.1:9175-10940 GCA_964658405.1 uncultured Sphingomonas sp. | reverse complement strand
TCACCCACGCGAACCTCGCCCACCTGATCGCCTGGCATAATAGTGCGTTTGGCGTGACGGAGCGGGATCACGCGAGCCATCTGGCCGGGCTTGGCTTCGACGCGACGGTCTGGGAGATCTGGCCCTATCTCGCAGCCGGCGCCACACTCTCCCTAGTAGACGACATGACGCGAACCTCCCCTGTATTGCTCCAACGGTGGATGGTCGATAAGCAGATTACGATGGCCTTCATTCCAACCCCTCTCGCTGAGCCGATGATGCTGATGGATTGGCCGCCGGAGACCCGGCTTCGCCTGATGCTGACCGGCGGAGATGCTCTCCACACGCTTCCGAAAGCCGGGCTTCCCTTCGCGGTGGTCAATAACTACGGCCCGACGGAGTGCACGGTCGTAGCTACTTCAGGGATCGTGACCCCGGATGAGGGCGGAACTCCGACCATCGGGTACGCGATTGCAGGAGCCGAGATCTATATCGTCAACGAACAGGGTGCGATCGCCGAACCGGGCGAGACCGGCGAGCTCGTCATTGGGGGAGGCGGCGTCGGTCGCGGCTACCGGAACCAGCCGGAGCTCACCGCGAAGAACTTCATCACGGATCGCTTCTCCGGACGGCCAGGCGGCATGCTCTACAGAACCGGGGATCGGGCAGCGGTTCTCGCGAACGGACAGATCTCCTTCCGCGGCCGGGTCGATGGTCAGGAGAAGATCCGGGGCCAGCGTCTTGAGCTCGACGAGATCATCTGCGTGCTGAACCGGCACGAGGCGATCACATTTAGCGCGGTGAAGGCCCAGGGCGAGGGCGATGCGAAGCATCTGGTCGGCTATGTAATGATCGCCGATGGCTCTTCTCCGACGACGCGAGAGCTGCAGGAGTTTCTCGCAGCCTCATTGCCGTCCTACATGATTCCCGCACACTTCGTTCAACTGGATTCCATCCCGCTGAATGCCAATGGAAAGGTCGACCCGGCACTGCTCCCTCCGGTATCCTCAGAGAACAGCCTGCCGGAGGTCGCCTCCCGCGGGCCGTCGACACCGATCGAAGAGACAACCCTGGCCATCGTCCAGGAGCTTCTAAAGACCGAAGATGTTGGCGTTGACGACGATTTCTTCCTAATCGGAGGTCACTCTCTGATGGGAACGAGGCTGGTGATGCGTCTCCGCGAGACCTTTGGAGTCAGCGTTACTCTCCGGGACCTCTTCGAATATGGAACGGTGGCGGAGCTTTCCACCCACATCGAGGAGAAACTGATGGCCGAACTCGACTCGATGACCGAAGAAGAAGCGGCAAAACAGGCGGCTGAATAGATGGCGACCCTCGCGAAGGCAGTCTCGAAGCCAAAGGCAGCCGATCTAAGTCTTCTTCAGATGTTGAAGCCCGAGATTCTTTCGAATCCGTACCCTTTTTACGCCCGCCTGCGGGAGTATGAGCCGGTCCACTGGGATGCATTTCTGCATAGCTGGGTCATTACAAGCTATGCGGAGTGTGTGACCGCTCTGACGAAGTACAAGGCCAGCCGCACACCCACGCCCGAGCAACTGGAGGCGATGGGTCTCTCCATCCTCGGCCCCTATGCCGAGGTCATGTTGAAGCAGATGATGTTCATGGATGCCCCAACCCATACGCGTCTGAGAACGCTCTGCTCGGTGGCCTTTACGCCGCGGCGCGTCGAATCGCTTCGCGGGCAGATCCAGGTGATCGCCGACAGCCTGATTGATAAGATCGAGGATCTTGGTGAGATCGATCTGATCGATGAGTTTGCAGGCCC